>JADFGI010000127.1 GCA_022567815.1 Nitrospinota bacterium | reverse complement strand
ACAGGATGATTGATCTGATGAGGAGATCATTTAATCGTCTTTGCGAGCGTAGCGAAGCAATCCAGAGACTCTGGATTTACCCCTTCGGGGCATGAAGGCAAGGGTGGAATATCACAGCCACGCCGCTTTGCGGCTCGCGACGACGAAATATACGATTCGGGGCAGATTCTGGGGTAATACCCAGATAAAAATTTATGATTTGGCGAATTTGACGACAGGCCCTAGAGCTTCATAATAAAAAAATATTGAAAAACTGTTAAAAATACACACAAAAGCTTACCAAAGTATAATATTATGCGAGTAGGTTTAAAAAATTTGCCTGCGAAATCTGTCTTTGTCACCAAATAGTCCCAATAATTACTTGATTTTAATCTATTAAGGCAAGTTCTGATCTTTTTTAGGCTATCCTTAATTAATGCTTCCAAGGGTATTGACAAAATCAGGACTGGTCCCTATATTCCACACTTTGTTTTGAAATAACTATATGAGTTTAAAGGAAATACTCCTTTCAGACCTGAAAGGAGCCATGAAGGCAAAAGATGCAATTCGCCTGAATACCATCCGCCGTTTGAAGTCTGAAATAAAAAATCAGGAAATCAAACTCAAGCAAGAACTTGATGACGATGCGATCATCACCATTGTTTCCAGCCTCATTAAAAAAGGAAAAGAAGCGATTGACCTGTTCGACAAGGGAAACCGACCGGACCTGAGCAAAAAGGAGCAAGAAGAAGTCGCTATCCTGAAAAAATATCTGCCGGAGCAGGTCTCGGAAGCGGATTTGCGGATTCGGATTCAAGAGGTTATCAAGGAACTGGGAGTCCAAAACCAGGGAGATCTTGGCCGGGTCATGAAAATATTGGTTCCTGAATTCAGGGGACGCGCGGACAATAAATTAGTAAAAAATCTGGTGGGCGAATATTTAGGCAATTGATGACCGCCAGCGCCAGCCTGTGGGCTGGATCAAATATTGGCACACGATGGGTTTGTGGCTGACGGAATCCTCCATGGTGCAGAATTTTTGGTCATAACATTTTCATCAGCAGGTTCTTCGGGGCTGGTGAGCCCTTCGGCAGGCTCAGGACAGGCTTCGCGAATACGACAGGTTAATTGTTTGACCAGGCTGGTGAGCGTAGCGAGTGCCAGCCCACTTTCTCACCCGCATGGCGGGGTCAGCCCTAAACTTTTCCTCCCCGCGTTGCGGGGCTGGTGAAGTTTAAATTTTAGTTCATAACTTAAATTTGAAAGGATAATTTTCCCTGCCGGACCTATATTGTAACTTTCAGCTCTCAAACAACATCAAGGGGGTCATTGAGTCGATCCCATTTTATGCCAAAATTGCCTTTAAATAAAATACATTGAAACACTTTATTCCAGAAAACATCATTGAAGAAATCCGGTCGCGTACCGATATCGTCGAAATAGTTTCCGAAGCCGTTGTGTTAAAAAAATCCGGAAAGTATTTTAAAGGCCTTTGCCCATTTCATTCGGAAAAAACTCCTTCATTTACAGTCAGCCCCGACAAACAAATTTACCACTGTTTTGGTTGCTCCGCCGGAGGCAATGCCTTCAAGTTCCTGATGGAAACCCAAAGCCTGCCCTTTTTGGAGGCGGTCAAAATACTGGCGTCCAAAGCGCATGTCTCTATCCCCTCCCCCATGCGAAGCGCAACCCATAATAGACAAGAAAAAGAGCGGGAAACCATATTAAAATCCAATCGCCTGGCGGCGGAATACTTCACCGCCACATTGGATCATCCTCAAGGAGGAAAGAAGGCCAGAGAGTATCTGGAGTCCCGCCACTTTCGCGGAGAAATTTTGAGCAAATACCAGTTGGGGTGGAGCACCCCGAACTGGCAGGATCTGATGACCGCCCTGGGGAAAAATATCTCCCATCCAGACCTGGAAAAAGCCGGGTTGATAAAACAAAAAGACGGCGGGTCGGGCAAGAATTATTATGACCGATTTCGCGCACGCATCATGATCCCGTTAAAAGACCTTTATGGGAATATCATCGGATTTGGCGGCAGGATCATCGGTGAAGGGGAACCCAAATATCTGAACTCCCCGGAAACGCCGCTGTATAAAAAGGGCAAGGTTCTTTTTGGAATACACCTTGCCAAAGAATCCATGCGGCGGGAAAACCTGGCGATTCTGGTGGAAGGATATTTCGACCAGATTCGCGCCCGCGATAAGGGCATCCACAATGTGGTGGCAACCTGCGGGACCGCCCTGACCCAGGAACAGGCCGGTCTGCTAAAAAACCACGTCAAAAACGTGGTTTTGGTCTTCGATTCAGATAAAGCGGGAAAACTTGCGGCCCAAAGAGGGCACGAAGTTCTTATCGAAAAAGAATTAAACGTCAGAATCGTCCTCCTGCCAAAGGGGCACGATCCGGATTCCTATATTCACGAATCTGGCCCGGAGGCTTTTTTACAATTAATTGAAAACGCAAAGCCGTTTGTTGAATCCTATATTGATGCCGCCATCGCCAATGGAAACCTCGGGACTCCATCAGGCCGTATGGATGCGGTCAATGAAGTCCTTCCCCTGCTGGCAAAAATAAAAAATAATCTGGAAAGAAGCGAATGGGTTAAATATCTGTCGGAAAAAGTGGGCGTGGAGGATAAAGCCCTGTTGCGGGAGTTAAAAAAAGCTTTAACCCAGAATCAATCTCTGGTGAAGGTTGCGGAAACCAGGTCCACGGAAAAGCCCGATCCGGAACTGTATTTAATCCACTTGCTGTTGTCCGATCAACAGGTGGCGAAGGAAATCCAGAACAAGTTATCCATTGGGGAATTTAAAAACCCGGATTTGAGGCAAATTGGAGAACTGATTTACCGGTTTCTCGACACCGAACAACCCGTTCAGGTAGACCGCTTGCTGGACCAGACAGAGCTCCCGGAAATTAGAGCGTTGTTGAGCAAAATCGGGCTTCAACCCATCGCTTTCGACAACCTTTCACAGGGAGCCGCTGACTGCATCACCGAATTAAAAAGAGCGAACATTGAAAAAGAAATTAAGGAATTAAGACGGATGCGAAACGCCGCAGATAAGGCTGGAAAAATAGCAGAGTCGCGGGAATTTCACATTCAGCTGAAAAAAGTACGGCACTCGTTGATCCCAGGATAATCATTTATAAAAAATTCATTTAATCATAATAATCATAAAGCATAATTAGGAGAAACCGCTTCAATGGGCAACATCCAAAAACTCACGAATGTTACCGAAATCAACCAATTGATTTCCCATGGCAAGGAAAAAGGATATCTCACCTACGAAGAGGTGAACGATGTGCTTCCTCAGGACCTTGTCACTCCCGAACAAATCGATGATCTCATGCACCTGTTCGGTGAGAATGAGATCGACATTGTAGACACAAGGTTGAAGGGGGAAAAACTGCTCGCTGAAAAAGCGGATCAAAAACAGGGTGAGGGTTCCGATGAAGGGACCCCGGCTTCCAAGGCGGACTCTGTATCCATTGATGATCCGGTAAGAATGTATCTCCGTGAAATGGGCACCATCTCTCTCCTGACCCGGAAGGGGGAGGTGGAAATCGCGAAAAGAATCGAAGCGGGACAGCAGGAAGTCATCTCCGCCGTAGCCAACTGTTCGATTACAGTTGAAGAGATTATCGCACTCGGAGAATCAATAAAGCAAGGTAACCTTAGTATTTTCAACATCACCTTGATCACAGAACCAGAAGAAAAAAATGAGGAATTTGAGAAAAAAGAGGCGAAAAAATTTCTCAAGAAAATAAAAAGTCTTAAAACCCAGGAACAGAAACTCCAGCGCATTCAAAGTCGAAGAGCAAGCGCAAAACTTTCTGAAAAAATGAAGGATAAACTGGACAAGGAATTTAAGACCCAACAAAAAATGATGGATCAGGTAGTCTCAGACTTCAATCTGAGAACCGATGTTATGGATGGGATCATTGAAAAAATGTATGCGATTGCCGCCCAAATTCGCTCTGCTGGCAGAGAGGAACGGGATCTGGAAAGACAACTGGGAGCCTCGCTGGCCGAAATCAAAAAAATGGCAAAAAACTGGACCAAACAGAAAAGCGTGAAACTTCCTACAGGCAAAGTCCTCACTCGCGTCCAATATGACAATCACATGAAAATGATGCAGGGCGGCCGGAGAAAAATCAAAAAGATTGAAAAAGAAGTCAATACTCCGAAAGAAGATTTACTGATGACCGTCCGTTGCATAGCCAGGGGCCGGGTAAAAGACAAAACCGCCAAACGCGAACTTGCGGAAGCCAACCTGCGGCTGGTGGTCAGCATCGCAAAAAAATACACCAACCGCGGATTGCAGTTCCTGGACCTGATCCAGGAAGGCAACATTGGCCTGATGAAAGCCGTCGATAAATTCGAATATCAGCGAGGTTACAAATTCAGCACGTACGCTACCTGGTGGATCCGTCAGGCGATCACCCGCGCCATTGCGGACCAGGCCCGCACGATTCGTATCCCCGTGCATATGATCGAAACCATCAACAAGCTGATCCGGGTTTCCCGCCACCTGGTGCAAGAGCTTGGCCGGGAACCCACTCCGGAAGAAATCGCCGATAAAATGAGCCTTCCCGTGGATAAAGTCCGAAAAGTCCTGAAAATCGCCAAGGAGCCCATCTCCCTGGAAACGCCAATCGGAGAAGAGGAGAACAGCCATCTGGGCGATTTCATAGAAGACAAAAAGGTCATTTCTCCCATCGATTCGGTGGTCAAAAAAGACCTCAAGGACCAAACGTTGAAAGTCCTGTCCACCCTTGCCTCGCGGGAAGAAAAGGTGCTCAGAAAACGTTTCGGAATAGGATTGGACTCGGAACACACTCTCGAAGAAGTCGGTCAGGATTTTTCCGTCACCCGCGAACGCATCCGGCAGATCGAAGCCAAAGCCCTGCGCAAATTGCGGCATCCCAGTAGAAGCAAAAAACTCCGGAGTTTTATAGAAGGGTAAACTTTCCGGGCCTATAGCTCAGTTGGTAGAGCCCCCGGCTCATAACCGGTAGGTCCCAGGTTCGAATCCTGGTGGGCCCACTCCTTCGCGGAGGGCGAGCTTGCTCACGACGTACAATGTTTTCTGATTTTGGTTCGAACTTTTTCGTCGAACCTCCACTCCTTCGCGGAGGGCAAGCTTGCTCACGGCGTGCAACGTTTTCTGATTTGATTTCAGGCTGTTCTCCTTCAAATCCTCTAAAAGCCAGAGGGGGAGCGAGAAAGCGGCGGTTCGAAAACCCTCATTTCGGTAGTAGGACAGACGCTTCGCAAGTATCAGGTTTAACAACGATCTTTTATCCTCCAATCGTTTGGAATCCCTTTGTTTATGTGGGTTTGACAAGTATCCAAAAGCGGTTCGCAAGGTTGGTTCAAGCTTTGTCCCATCAATTCTACCAATTAAGCATCCAAGGATATCCAGTAAACTCCACAACCTGGCGAAATTGCTCAGGTTTTCGCCCCGGATACCAGTTCATGAATTCATCAAAGTTTGGTTATTTTTTGCAATTTATAAGAAATAGATTTCTTGTTACCTGCCCCCCTTTATCTTGGTAAAATAATAAGAGAAGATTCGCCAATGGTAAAATCCCCCCTGTTCAAAAAGAGAATGCATGCATTCGCTTGGAGGTGAATCATGACCGGAAAAATTGAAACTCTTACGATCGGTTCCTATTTAATCCAACGTTTAAATGAACTGGGAGTGACTCATGTATTTGGCGTCCCCGGTGATTTCAGTTTGCGATTCTGCAAGCTTTTGGAAGATGACGATAACATAACCTTCGTCGGAACCACCCGCGAAGATACCGCCGGATTTGCGGCGGACGGATATGCCCGCCGCCATGAAGGCCTCGGCGTCGTCCTGGTAACTCACGGTGTGGGAGCGTTGAGCATCGTCAATCCCATCGCCGGAGCCAATGCCGAATCTTCCCCCGTCCTGGTAATCAGCGGAGCGCCCGGAGTTGCGGAAAGAGCGGAAAATCCTCTCATTCACCACAGTTTCGGTTCTCCAGAAGCACAAATGAAGATCTTTGAAAATTTCACCTGTTCGGCGATTGCCTTAAATGATCTGTCTCAAGCTCCCCGGCAAATCGATCAGGTTATCGAAAGCGTATGGCGGAACAAGAAACCAGGTTACATCGAAATTCCCAGGGATATGGTGGACAAAGAAATTCATATTGAGCCCAGCAATGAATCATTTTGCCAATTTGAATCCAGCGAAGAGGCCACTTTAGACGAAGCTCTGTCTGAAACGGCCAGCTTATTGAACCAGGCCAAATCACCCGTGATTCTGGCAGGAGTCGAGGTCCATCGGCATGGCATTCAGAACGAACTGGTCCAACTGCTGGAAGTTTCCCAATTGCCGATAGCGGCGACCATCATGGGGAAATCCGTTGTCAACGAGCGCCATCCTCTTTACCTGGGCGTGTATCAGGGACGGGTCGGTTCCGAGGAGGCCCGTGAAATCGTGGAGGCATCGGACCTGGTGATCACTTTGGGGGTGATGTTTACAGACGTAAATCTGGGAATGTACACCGCCCGGCTCGACCCAAACCAAATGGTCCGCGCCAATCAGGGGACTGTCAGGATCAAACACCACGAGTTTCCAAAAATCATTCTCAAGGATTTCATTCTTGGACTGACCAAACGGTTAAAATCGCGCGAACCCGTTTCCCGGACAAAACCCAGGCCCATCCATCAACCTTCGGTCCCTGAAAAAAATAGTCTTCAAAAAGATGGTGATTTAACCATGACGGGAATTATTGAAATTCTCAATCAACAAATTACGCCTGAAATGGCCATCGTGGTTGATACGGGAGATTGCCTTTTTGCCGCGGCGGAGTTACGCGTTCCAGACAGAACCTCGTTTTTTGCTTCCGCATTTTATACAACAATGGGATTTGCAGTTCCTGCGGCTGTTGGCGTCAACTGCGCATCGCCCGGTACGCGCCCGCTCATCCTGGTGGGCGACGGGGCCTTTCAAATGACGGGAACAGAACTTTCGACCTGCAAAAAATTGAACCTTACCCCCATTGTCGTTGTCATCAACAATATGGGCTATGAGACAGAACGCGTTATTCTGGATGGCAAGTTCAACGATATTGAAAATTGGGATTACGGAGCGATTTGCAAGTTGATTAATTACGGCAAGGAATTCAGGGTAGAAACCGCAGGCGAATTTCAAACGGTAATGGAAAACGCCATCCGCGACAAAAATAATATGGTCGTTATCAACGCCATTGTGAAAGAATCTTCGCGCGGGATGCGGCTCCTGGCCAGTGAAATTTCCCGTCGTTTGCAATCAAAGACATGAACCATGTCAATGCCTGAAGGCCAAACGGGAAGCCGGGAGATTGTGTAATTTTTTATTACTTCAGGAATCCAAACGACCAAGATTAGACGTTCTCAAAAGTACAATCTCTCATCAGCATCCGAAAAGCCATGAAAATTCGAAAATTATTCTTACAGTTCTCATCCTTGCCAGCGGCATGAACCATGCATTGCTAACCGTGATTGGAAAATATCCTGGAAATGAAATATATGAAAAAATTGTTTATTCTCACCTTACTGGGCACCCTCTTTCTTCCGGGAAATTCATGGGCATCCGATTGCATTGGGTTTGAAAATATGTTTGTTAAAATTCTCAAGCAGGAAGCCAGCAAGGTGTACCTGGCGTGGAACGCCAGCGTGGTCAACAAATGCAACAAAATGATTTCGGTCAAGGTCCAGATGCAATTTGTAGACAAGAAAGGCAAACCCCTTGGCAACAGCTTCAAACCGATCCATCAATTGCTCCCCAACGAAACCAGAGAAATTCAAAACGAAAAAAGCCTCCCCTCGGAAACTTATTTTAAAATTCAGGGCTATTATTTCAAAGCGCGCGAATTATCAAACTCTTTCGAATAAATTTAAAGAGACTTCTAATGATTCTATATTTTTCTATCAGGACCCGCTACGCGGGTAGGAGAATGTCATGGTTATATTCAGGACGAAACCAGGTTCTGTCAGCCAAAATTCCATCGCTGGTGAATATCAGGTCCAGCGGTACGCTGGCTGGCCCTTATTGCATAAGGGCCGCTCATGGCTCGAAAGCATTTCTAGAGATGCCCTTTAACCAATTCTTTCAAAAAGCCTGTTCTTTTTTCCCTGGCCAACCATCCCAAACCCCTCAAATTTCGTACGTAAATTGCCCAACGAAAAATTTATCTTTTTGACAATA
>JADFGI010000126.1 GCA_022567815.1 Nitrospinota bacterium | reverse complement strand
CGTAACCTTGTTTGCGACCGGCGAGTCTGAGACCAAGGTAAATCTTGTTTCTGTTGTCGCTAAAGGATACGAGGAGGACAGGGAGTTGTCCCCAAAGGTGTGGGAGTGTCTGCACATTTCTGATCTCTTTGAACGGGCAGACGAATTCGATATCATTCACAACCAGTTCGATTTTCTTCCTTTAACGTACACTGCAATGAGCAAAACGCCTCTGGTTACTACTATCCATGGGTTCTCTTCACCTAAAATCCTTCCTGTTTATAAGAAATACAACGGCCAGACTTACTACGTGGCCATAAGTGATGCGGACCGATCGCCCGAGCTAAGTTACGTCGCTACCATCCATCACGGAATAGATATAGAAAATTTCACATTCAATTCCGAACCGGGCGAATATCTTCTGTTCTTCGGCCGTTTCCACAGGGACAAGGGAGCGAAAGAGGCCGTAGAAATAGCCAAAAAGACGGGAAAGAAGCTGATCATGGCGGGCATCATTCAGGACGAGGCCTACTTTGAACGGGAAGTGAAACCACATATAGACGACAGGCAGATCATTTTCGCAGGTATGGCCGACCCAAAAGAGCGTGACGAACTCCTCGGGAAAGCTTTTGCGCTTTTGCATCCGATAAACTTTGAAGAACCATTTGGGCTTTCGGTGGTTGAGTCGATGGCGTGCGGTACGCCGGTGATAGCCTTCAATAAAGGAAGCATGCCGGAACTCATTATTGACGGCAAGACCGGTTTCCTTGTCTCTACCGTTAGTGAGGCTGTTGACGCTGTTTCCCGTATAAAGTCCATAAGCAGGAAAGAATGCCGCTCGCACGTTGAAGACCGTTTCACTGCAGACCGCATGGTGAATGATTACATGGAAGTCTACCGGAAAATACTCGACCAAAGAGAACACTACCGCCCGTGGGGATTTTACGATGTGCTTTCAGATGAGCCGGATCATAAGCTAAAAAGGATAACCGTGTATCCTGGTCAGCGCCTGAGCCTCCAAAGACACCGCCGCCGTTCGGAACACTGGTATATTGTTCAGGGAAAGGCTGTCGTTACACTGGATGATAGGGAAATAAGCCTTGAAGAATGCGAGTCCGTGGACATACCAAAGGGCGCCGTGCATCGTATAAAGAATCCGGGGAGAGAAAACATGGTTTTCGTGGAGATCCAGACCGGCGATTACTTTGGCGAGGACGACATTGAACGTCTGGAGGACGATTATGACAGAGCACAATAAATTTAATGGGAAAGGCTTGGTAAAGCGGTATGAAAATAATCCCATCCTTACGAAGAAAGACGTGCCGTATCCGGTTGAGACCGTCCATAACGCTGGGGTTACGAGGTATCAGAACAGGTACATAATGATCTTTCGCTCGCACCTTCGCAACGGTCGTTCGATTATAGGAATTGCCGAAAGTGAAGACGGGCTTGGTTTCAAAGTACACCCCGAGCCTTTTCTTGTTCCGGCAAAAGAGGGAACCTTCGCCGAGTACGAGGAGTTCGGAGTGGAAGATGCGCGCATTAGTTTAATCGATGGAGAATATTTGATTACTTACAGCGCCTATTCCCGGCACGGGGTTAGGGTTGCGCTTGCCAAAACAAGGGACTTCAAATCACTGGAACGCGTGGCCTTGATAACGCAGGCGGATCACCGCAACGTCGTCATATTCCCTGAAAAATTCGGCGGTCTTTATGCGCGGCTCGACAGACCGCACTCCGAAATAGCGCCGTGGTCCATCTGGATTTCATGGTCGCCCGACCTCGTTCACTGGGGAAATTCAAAACTGCTCATTAAATCCGCCGCTTACCACTGGGACGAAATGAAAATCGGCCCCGGCGCAACTCCTGTTAAAACCGAAAAAGGATGGCTTCACATTTATCACGGCGTGTTCGAGACAATGGACGGCGCGGTTTATCGTCTCGGCGCCGCGCTTCACGATCTTAACGATCCGTCAATAATACTAGGAGTGTCCGACGACTGGATATTGCAACCTGAAGACCCTTGGGAGCTTACCGGCTACGTTCACAATGTCGTCTTCACCTGCGGCGCGGTTCTAGAAAATAAAAAAACTCTCAGAATCTACTGGGGCGGTGCGGACAGCGTTATGTGCACAGGAACTGCGGATGTGGACGAATTGATCGGCCTTTGTCTTGAAAAACCACGCCCTCCGCTTGGATGATTATCTAAATCTCCGCCGAAGAATAAGAGCAAGGTGGTAATTGATCTTGCTCTTTGTGCATAAACCAACCTTATCGTAAAAAATAGGAATGTATGTAGCTCAGAATACACTTGATGTATGTCATCAAACGAATGTGTGTTTGACGTCAGCTAAAAGTGGACCAATTGAGGTAAAAAGCTAAGAGATACTTTCTGTTAAACTTTCCTGTCCATGACCCCCCCCTTCATAAGGAAAGTTTCGAGTGAATCAGTCGTTAAAGATATCCGCCGTAGAACCCGCAAGAAGTATTACTCAGAGAAATAGATCCCCATTATCCTGGAAGGTTTCCAAAGCCGAATGTCCGCTATTGGCTGTCAGCTCAACTGATCGATGCAACACATGCGTTAAATCTATCTGCCGGTGTTTCATATTTTAACGTTTTACGTGGTCGTTCATTTAACTGACGAGCCACTGCACTGAGCTTGGCTTGTGAGTGTACCGATAAATCTGTTCCTTTGGGAAAGTACTGCCTTAACAGGCGATTGGTATTCTCATTCGAACCCCGCTGCCATGGACTGCTCGGATCACAAAAGTATACATCGATATTGGTAGCCAAGGTAAAGCGTCGGTGATCTGCCATCTCTTTTCCTCTGTCCCAAGTCAGTGATTTGTACAACTCTGTTGGCAGTTTTTTGGATTGCTTTATCAATGCGGATATGACTGTTTTGGTGTCTTTTCTGACCACCTTAGCCAGCATCACGTAACGTGAATGACGCTCGACCAGAGTTGCTATATAGCTATTATTTGACCCTTCGATAAGATCCCCTTCCCAATGACCTGGAACAGCGCGATCTTCTACTGAGGCAGGCCGTTCACGGATTGATACCGCATTAGTAATTTGTCCGAGTCCATCCCTTTTGAGCGTCGCATGCTTAGATCGACGTATCGCACGCTGAGTCCTAAGATACAGTTGCAGCTCCTTTTTCAATACGCCTCGAGTCTGGATAAATAGACTACGGTAAATAGTCTCGTGCGACACCTGAAAGTTCTCATTTCGTGGATAAGTTCTTTTCAGCCAACCCGCTATTTGCTCAGGCGACCAATTTGATTTGAGCTTTCTGGCAACAATGCCTCTTAGTAATGGACTACCTGCCAGTTTACAAGGTTTTGGGCGGTGAGCTCTATCCCAGGTAGCTTTATCGGCTTGGTTGGCTCGGTAATGTTCCAGACCACCATTACGGTTGATTTCACGGCTGACCGTTGAGGGTGAGCGCCCAAGTTGAGCTGCAATAGTCCGCAAGGATAGATGACTCGCGATTCCCCGTGAAATTTCTTCACGCTCCGAAAGTGTCAGTGCCAACTGAGATCTTCGTCGAGAAGGTGGGCGAATACCACCAGCAGACGATAAGTGATTAAAGATTGATGATGAGGGCCGATCAAATACTCTTCCTATCGAGGTCATGGATTCGCCACGTTGCCAGCGATCCCATATATCTGCCTTCTGCGCTGCTGTATACTTTATTCGGGTTCGATATACCATTTTCAACACTCCATCTTTTACCTACATGATAAAGTGTTGCGTCGACTAATTGAACTCACCACCAAAAGCGGACATTCGACTAAGGAAATTTTGACAGAAAGTATCTCTTAGGTTTTTACCTCAAACGTTCCACTTTTAGCTGACGGCAAACATATAGTGGAAGATAACTATTCATTATGACCCCTTTAAGAATAGGGAAGTTAAAGAAAGCGATTGTGGCGTCAGATTGTCTACCCTGTCTTTTTTTCGCAACGGAAATCGGTTTCAGAAACCCAGTGGATCTTCAGGTAGTCGGGAACTTTTGTTTCGCGGTCGATCTTCGCCGATTGGATCTGGGCGGGGATCAGGTTTACGCAATAACGCAGGACAGCTTGGTTTAGGGTGGACCATTGTAAATCAGTTCCCTTCATGTATGCCGAGGACAGATACGCCCCCGTTAGGTTGGCCTCGGAAAGCAGGGCGTTTCGAAGATCAGCCTTGAAGAAGCTTGCCCCCTGGAGATCGGAGCTTCTTAGATCTATTCCCCTGAGGTCAGCTTCGCTAAAGTCGACTGTTCGGAGATCAAGGTTACTGAGATCAACATTTTTCAGGTTAGATTTCTGGAAGGTGCATCCACGTAATTCGGCGCTGTAGAACTTCACACCCCGGCAATGGGTTTCATTGAGGTTGGCCTTTTTTAAATCACAGCCCGCGAAAATTGTCTTATTGAGGTTCGCCCTCTGCAGACAAGCTCCGCTAAGGTTGGCACCATGGAGGTAGGCACCTTTGAGGTCGGCACCCTCAAGGTCAGGCTTGATGTCCGGATTATCTTCCCTGCTCCTGTTCCATTCCTTCACAGATTTTATGAGAAGTGCAACATGTTTTAGATTAGCCACTTAATTTGAATTTTTCATTTATATGAGTGTATGTCGTCAAACGAATGTAGAACAAAGTTGGTATTTAGCAAGAGATATACTTGCAGGATAAGCCACCTTTACAACTTTTCAGTAAGCCTATTTTTTACTCTTCATGCGAATGTCCGCTTTGGGTCGATTTCAGCCATTCAATAACTGACACTATCTGCCAGATTAAGTCGTAATTACTACAGATAACCCTATTAAGGAACTTCTACCGTATCGAATATTTTTTTCAAAATATCATCCGTGGTGAGGTTTTCTGCCTCCGCCTCGTATGTCAGGATGATGCGGTGTCTCAGGATATCCCGGCCAATGGTTTTAATATCGTGCGGGACCACGTAGCCACGGCCCTGCATGAAGGCATACGCCTTTGATGCCCGGTTCAGAAAAATGGATGCCCTGGGAGAGGCTCCAAACTGAATGGTTTTCGCAAAAGCGTCCAGATTGTGGGCGGAGGGGTCCCGCGTTGCGGCGACCAGGTCGAGGATATAATCCTGCAGGTTTTCATCGATATATATCGAGTCGAGTACGCGCCTTGCCTCGAACAGATGCTCCGGTTTAACCACCGGGTTTACCGGGCTGTGATTATTGGAGATGGACATTTTTTGCATAATGATTTTTTCTTCTTCCCTGGAGGGATAATCGATTATCAGCTTGAACAGGAATCGGTCCACCTGCGCTTCGGGAAGCGGATAGGTTCCTTCCTGTTCAATGGGATTTTGCGTGGCGATGACCATGTACGGTTCTTCCAGCTTAAAAGTTTGGCCGCCAATGGTGATTTGCCTTTCCTGCATGGCTTCCAACAGGGCGCTTTGGACCTTGGCGGGAGCCCGGTTAATTTCATCCGCCAATATAATATTGGCGAAAAGTGGTCCCTTTTTAAGGCTGAACTCCCCGGTTTTAGGTTGATACACCTGGGTTCCCAGCAAGTCCGCGGGCAGTAAATCCGGTGTGAACTGGATGCGTTTGAAATCGGCATGGATGGCCTGGGCAAGGGTTTTGACGGCGGTTGTCTTGGCCAGACCGGGAACGCCTTCCACCAGAATGTGCTCACCTATCAACAGCCCAAGAATCAACCTTTCAATCAAATATTTCTGGCCCACCAGAACCTTGGCCATTTCCTGGAGGAGTGGCGGTATAAAAGCGCTTGCTTCTTTGACTTTGTAGGTTATCTCGTCAATATTATGCGACATGGGATGGAATTGGTATTGTTGGGTTTTATTTTGGAGACGGGATAATACTATCCATAAGGGGAGTCAAAAGTCCAACCTGTCGTCATTATAAATAATAATTGTCAAATTCATCAAAAAAATGATTAAAATATTCTAGTCCAATGCGAAAAAATCAATCCACCTGTTGAATTTGCCTTCCTGATAACCGGTTTTCCTCTCTGGTCAGGAAATTGTGGAAATTTAGGCTTTACAATATCGCAGACTTTCTTAGAATGCTTGACTTGACCAATAACATTTTAGCCCTTTAAAACCAATTTGATTCTGAGGGAATTGAAAGCATGGCCGCAAAAACAGAAAAAGATATAGACAACCTGATCGACCAGAGTTTGAGTGCCGATAAAAGTGAACTGGATCTTCGTGAAAAAGAATTGGAAGATGAAGATCTGATCGCGGTTGTGCAATCCGAGAAGGTCAAGGGGGTGACCGCCGCCTTTCTGGAGTTCAACGACATTGGCGACGATGGGTTGAAAGCTCTCTTGGACTCGGAGCATATGAAGAACCTCACCGCGCTCAATCTGTTCAAAAATAAAATAACGGATGTGGGAGTGAAAGCGATGGCGGTTTCTAAAACCCTCATCAACCTTTCTGAACTCATTTTGAGCGACAACGAAGTGGGACCCGAGGGAGCGCGAGCCATTGCGGAATCCAAAACCCTTGCCAATCTGATCTCATTGTGGCTCGGTGAAAAACTGGGGGATGAAGGAGTGGTAGCTATCGCGACTTCGACCACCCTTACCAAAGTGACCCAGTTGTCGCTTTACCGGAATAATATTGGCAACGAGGGTGCCATCGCCATCGCCAATTCCAAAAACCTTTCTCAATTGACCGAACTCAATCTGAATTGGAATTATGTGGAAGAGGAGGGCGTTGAAGCTCTGGCCCAATCGGAAACATTAAAAAACCTGAAGCAATTGACGCTGACTTATAACCCCGTCGGCCCCCGTGGTGGAATCGCTATCGCCAATTCTCCGGTTTTGAAGAACCTGACTCTGCTTGATCTTTATGAGGCTGAAATTGGAAGTGAAGGCGGCAGGGCAATTGCCGAATCCAAAACTCTGAAGAATCTCGAAACACTGGTTTTAATCCGTAATGACATCAGTCCGGAAGTTGAAGATTTGATTAGGAATTCTAAAAATTTAAAGAAGTTGACAAATGTGTTGTTCCGCCCTGTAAAGGAAGAAACCTGATTTTTGACAAAATGGTCTCATCTAAAAGGGTCCCCTGTGCCACAGAGCCGGGGAACCCTTTTTTTATTTTAGTTGAATAATTTTTCGTAAATACCCTGTACTTGTCGCGGGGTTTCATTTAGGATTTTGGAAGTACAAAAAGAGAAAAAACCAAATCAGTTGTTACCGCAGAGACGCAAAGATCGCAAAGAAACCAAACCCCCCTGCATTTTTAAATGGTTTTCGTTGCGTCCTCTGCGCCGTCACCCTACGGGTGTTGCGGTGAAAAATTTTTCATTTTTGGTTTCATTGATTTGTTCCACTCGGAATAATGCTCAAGAATGATAAGATGTTTTCAAAAATAATGAGGCTGTAGATAACCATGTTTATTGGCGAGCACCCTGATCTTCTGGATCTTTGGGTCTTTAATGAAAAGAATATTTATGTCGTCGGGAAAGACGGGATTCCACAGTATTACGATGGTGAAGAATGGTACCCGGTGCGCACCGAGAACAGCAATCCTCTCATGGGAATCTGGGCGGCGGATGAAAATTGCATTTACGCCGTGGGCGTTGGCGGTGTGGTTTTAAAGTACGACGGCAAAAACTGGAATCAGATGGAAACCGGGAGTTATGATTCCCTGAACTCCGCCTTTGGGTTTGACGCGGACAATGTGTTTCTTTTTGGCGTTGGTGGACGCATGTTGTACTGGAATGGAGAAAAATGGGACTACCGGGAACCGAACACCATCCACGATCTCTTTGGCATGTGGGGTGAGGATATTAATCGCATCCATGCCATCGGCGGAGAGGGAATTTATCGCTATTATGACGGCAAAGAATTTCAGCGGCGCGAAGACCTGACGGATGAGACCGTTTCCCTTTTTGGCATATGGGGAACCCGGACGGATAACGTTTACGTTGCCGGATCCCACGGAACCATCCTGCATTATAACGGAGATGAATGGACGCCGATGGAATCGGGGACCGAGGAATACCTCCTGAGTATCTGGGGGACTTCGGACGATGATATTTTTGCCGTTGGGGATAGCGCGGTCATCCTGCACTATGACGGCAAAACCTGGGAGAAAATGGAATCCCCCAGGCCAGAAGATTATCTGACCAAGGTGAGAGGGCTGGGGCCGGATTGCGTTTACGCAGTAGGCGATAACGGGACTGTCATCCATTACGATGGAAAACAATGGAATGATATGTCGCTTGGCCCAGTTAGTTAGACCAGGTGATAGGAGCGTCTCGAA
>JADFGI010000125.1 GCA_022567815.1 Nitrospinota bacterium | reverse complement strand
AAAAATAGATAAGATTGATAAAAGAGAGTTAAAAAAGAGTATTGAAAAACATCTGCCAAAAAAAAAGAGGGAAAAACTTGTAAAAAAAGCATATAAAAAAGGGAGAAAAATAACAAGAAAAGCATTAAGAAAAGGTTACAGAAAATTGAGAAAGTTTTACTAACTTCCAAATCCAATTAAACTAACTCCCAAAATAATAAATATTATGCCAAACCATTTCCATTTGTTCATATTTTCATTCAGAAATTTTATTGAAAATAATGTTGTCCATATGTAAACAGTTGCAACAAAAGGGTATAAAACACTTAATTCTCCGAATTTTAAAGCAGGAATAAATATTAAAGTTGCTATTGCATAAAAGAATATTCCAATCAATAAATTATAGTTTTTTATTATCAAAAAAAAATTTCTAAGTAAATTTCTATTTAAATTTGCAGAACCTTTCTTTAAAAATAAAGCTCCAAAACTACCTATAAAAGAGCGATCCTTATGGACACCAACGACACGGCACTCTTAGAACAACCCCAGGATGAGGAAGAAACACCTATAGACCTGACCGCAGGCAGAGAAATCATGGAGCAAATTCCGCAATCGCCTAACCAAAGGCGGTACCTCGTCCCTACTCTGCAAAAAATCCAGAATGCTTACCGCTATTTACCCGATCCGGTGATAGAGCTTCTAAAGGCCAAATTGAGGATTACCCGTGCGGAGATTTTCGGTGTGATCTCGTTTTACCCTCCATTCATGTTAACGGAGCCCGGAAAGTATATTATCAAGCTCTGCTACGGAACCGCCTGTTTTGTCAAAGGCGCTGAAATCATCGCCAACAAGATAAAAGAGAAATATCAAATCGGCCCCGGAGATACTGACAAAACCAAGCTGTATACCCTGCAATTCGCTTCCTGCCTGGGAAACTGCGGCGCGGCGCTCATGGCTCTCATTGGCGACGACACTTACGGAACCATAGACCCCGAACAAACGCTGGACTTACTTGGAAAGTACAAGCTTGAGGAAGATGAACCACCCGTAGAGACTGAGGAGATAAAAGCGGAATGAGCACAATAGTCAAAAATACCATAAACTTTAAAATTAATGGAAAAGACGTTTCCGCTCCGGAAGGCACGGTGATTCTGGAGGTAGCCAACCAACAGGGTTTTGAAGTGTCCAACCTCTGCTACAACAGGAAACTCAAACCCTTCGCGGCCTGTCGAACCTGCATGGTGGAAACCGTGACCGACGGCAAAAAGGAATTGGTGTATTCCTGCACCCAACCCGTAGCCGAAGGCATGGAAGTAAGAATCAACACGGATGAAACCAACCGCTACAATAAAGCCTGTCTGGAAATGCTGTTGGTTGAACATCCCCTGGACTGTCCCATATGCGACAAGTCTGGAGTCTGCCCCCTGCAAGACAATACTGACACTCTCCAGTTGTACAATGGCCGATTTGAAATCAACCGCAGAAACGAACCCAGTATCAAGACCAATCCCATCATCGAATTCTATTTAAACCGGTGCATCATGTGCGGATTGTGCGTGCGCGCCTGTGACGAGACGCAGGGCGTGCAGGCTCTGGATTACCATAAACGGGGCATGAGCGTCACCATCGGAACCGCCAACGACGAGCCTCTTGACTGTGAATTCTGCGGGCAGTGCATCACGGTCTGCCCCACTGGAGCACTGATGGACATGACTTCGGGAGCGCGCGGTCTGGCGGCCCTGTTCACCAACACCCTCACTACGTGCAATTATTGCTCATGGGGATGCACCATTGAACTGCAATCAAAAAAGGGAAAAGTCCTGCGCATCGAAGGGGATGAAGGTTACGACGTCGGCATCAACGAAGGCAACCTCTGCGCCAAGGGCCGGTTTGGCCACGGCATCATCCACAATGAGGACAGGATAAAATCCCCGTTGATGAATTATGGCGGCGATTTTAAAGAAGTCAGCTGGGAAGAGGCCATCCAAACCATCACCGAAAGGCTTCAGTCCACCGTGAACAGAAGCGGACCGGGGAGCATCGCCGGCATCGGTTCTGAAAAAATGACCAATGAGGAAAGCTTCCTTTTTCAGAAACTTTTTCGCGGTCATTTTGATTCCAATCAGATCACCAACCTTGCCAATCTTAGAGCGCCTTACGTCAACCGTTTCATGCTGGATTGTTTCAAGGGCGGAATCGAATCCAAACCCGTCACCGAATTGCAACACGCGGATGTGGTTCTTATTTTCAATTCCGACCTGCCCTCTGAATACCCGGTGGGCGGCAACTCCATTCGTAAAGGAGTGGTTTTCACCGGAACGGACATCATCATAGCCAATCCGCGTGACGTGATTTTCAATAACGAAGCCCAGGTCGACATCCGGCTGACCTTTACCCACGGCGCGGACCTCGCGGTGATCAATCGTTTGACCCGCATCATTATTGACAACAAACTCATCGACATTAACAAAGCTAAATCAGGCATCGCCAATTATGACGATCTGGTCCAATCGTTAAAGTCTTACACGGCAGAGGATTCAGAAAAGATGACCGGATTGCCCGACAAGACGCTAACCCATGCGGCGGAGCGGTTTGCCAGGGAAGCGGACCGGTTCATTATTATCGGCAACGATATTCTGGACACCGGACAGGGAGAAGAAATCTTAAAAGCCCTGCTCAACCTGTCTCTTCTGGTTCACTGGGGCGGACAGGGAAGCATCAGCATTTACCCGCCGAGGGAACATTGCAACTCCCAGGGCGTGAACGACATGGGAGTCACTCCGGATTTCCTTCCTGGGTACCAGCCCGCGCAGGACCCGGCGGCGGAAAACCTGGTTGACGATTTATTCGGAAATTGCGTCAATGGAAAACTCAAAATATTGTATATCGCCGGGGAAGACCCCCTGCATTCTTATTACAAGGCATCTCTGGTCAAGGAGGCTCTGCAAAACGTCCCCTTTCTGGTAGTTCAGGATGTATTCATGACAGAAACGGCTAAAATGGCCGATATCATCCTGCCCACTTCAACCTTTGCGGAAAAGGATGGAACCCAGACCAATATGACGCGGCACGTGCAGAGGGTGAAATCAGCGACTCTGCCACAGGGACTATCGAAACCCGATTTCGATATTTTTTGTGATATCGCTGAAACCCTGGGCAAGCCTTTCGAGCACGACACGGTTGAGGAAGTACAGGAAGAAATTGAGAGTATCGCTCCCATTTATAAAGGAATGATGCCTGGAACCGATTCCAAACAATGGCCCGCATCCAGCTTTGTGGAAAAACCCGAATTCCAAATCTGCCAGACCTTTGTAGAATCCGATGAAAAGGAGGGATACCCCTACCGCCTGCAAACAAACAACCATATGTTCCACATCGGTAGTTATACCCAGCATGCGAAAGCGCTGGTGGACGTGGGCCCTGAATGTTTTGCGGAAATACACCCTGAAGACGCCGAGGCCCTGAGCCTCCAGGAAGGGGACCGGATCGTCGTTGAATCTGAAAACGCTAAAGTTGAGGTTACGGTAAAAACCAGTTATGTAACCACCAGGGGGATGGTCTATATTCCACAAAACTGGGTCGATGTTCCGGTGAATCTCTTGAGGAATGGGGAAGAGGGTCTGGTTCCTATCAAAGTTTCCAAAGCCGGTTGATTTTAATACCCGATAAAATTATCAATTTTTTTATTAAAACCAATAATTGCTCATGGCTGATTTAAAAGAACAACTACACTCCGAGCACATGGTCCTAAACATGGGTCCGGCTCATCCTGCGACCCACGGAACGGTTAAGTTCCTGCTGACTCTGGATGGAGAAACGGTAGTGCGAATGGAGGTCGAGATCGGATATCTCCACCGCGGTTTTGAAAAAATGTGCGAAAGCATGACCTATGCAAACGTTTTTCCCTATACGGACCGTCTGAACTATTGTTCGGCCATCATGAACAACGTCGGCTACGCGCTGGCGGTTGAGAAACTTTGCGGCATTGAAGCCACGGACCGATGCAACTACATCCGCGTGGTGACGAATGAACTGTCACGTATCTCGGACCATTACACCAATATCGCCGCCGCCGCCCTCGAACTTGGCGCATTGACGGCGTTCATTTATTTTGTAGAAGCCAGGGAAATCGTTTGGGATCTTCTGGAAAAAGTGTGCGGCGCCCGGCTGACCTCCAACTACATCCGCATTGGCGGACTCATGTGCGACCTTCCTCCGGGATTCGATGAAGACTTGCAGGTTTCTTATAAAAAGCTGGACTCGCTGTTCGATGATGTCGACAAACTGCTCACTAAAAACAGAATCTTCCTCGACCGGATGCGGGACACTGGAGGAATCTCCAAAGAAGACGCGATCTCCTGGGGGTTTACCGGTCCCTGTCTCAGGGCCTGCGGGGTGGATTACGATGTCCGCAAAAAACATCCTTACCTGGTTTACGACCGCATCGATTTTGACATTCCCCTGGGAACCACCGGAGATAACTTTGACCGCTACCTGGTCCGCATGGAAGAGATCAAGCAAAGCCTTAAAATTATCAAACAGGCCATGAAGGATATGCCGGACGGACCTATCAACGTAGCGAACCCTTATATGAGGACTCCGGCAAAACCCGATGTCTACTCACGCATGGAAGAGATGATCGCCCACTTTAAAATGTTTGTCGACGGATTGAAACCCCCAGTCGGTGAAGTCTATTTTCCCACAGAAGCGGCCAATGGAGAACTGGGATTCTACATCGTCAGCGACGGAACAGGAAAGCCCTACAAATGCAGAGTCCGGCCCCCCAGTTTTACAATGACCGCATCGATGGAACAAATCTGCCAGGGCGGAATGCTCGCCGACATCATTCCTACCTTTGATATGCTAAATATGATCGGCGGAGAGTGCGACCGGTAGCAAATCCCCTCCCTTGAATTCGTGCCTTCCCCTCGGTTACAATCGAATCACAATTTAAAAGTCTTTTTTAAGGTTTTTCACCTTCATGAAGAAAAATAATCACGGTCCCCCCTCCATCCGCCAATGACCAGGATTCTAAAATTTATATTTCTTTTCGCTGGTTTAGGCCTTCTGGCCTGGGCCGTGAAAACGGTGGATACCACCCGTGTTTTCGAGCTTCTCCTTAACATGGGGTATGGTTTTATTCTTGTCATACTGGTTTACGCCCTCGTCAACTACCTCGACACCATTGCCTGGCATTACAATTTCAAACCTGAGCAGGCCTTCCGGTTCAACTCATTTCAGCTATGGAGAATCCGGATAATCGGCGAAGCCTACAACGTCATCACCCCTTTGGGGACGATGGGAGGGGAGCCGGTCAAGGCGCAACTTTTAAAAGATCATCACGGATTAACCTTCAAACAGGGGCTGGCGTCCCTGGTCATAACCCGGACCACCTTGCTCGTTGGACTCATCACTTTCTTGATTCCGGGGATTATTCTGATCTTTCAATCTGAAATTATTCCAGAAGAGTTGAAATACATAAGCCTGACCGGAATGGTGGTATTTACCATCCTGATTTTCCTGTTCTTTTTGTTTCAAGTTACCGGGATGCTGGGGATTCTGGCGTCCTGGGCGGAGCGGGTAATTCCGAGGCTGGTCGGGCATGCCTTCCTTGACCAATTAAAAACCCTGGACGGACTGATGTCCACATTTTACCGGGAATTTCCTGATCGAACGATCAAATCCATTGTTTACGCATTTGTCGGATGGGTGGTGGGGTTGGGAGAATTGTATTTCGCTCTGCATTTTCTCGGCTATGATCCAACTCTCACGGAATTATGGATCATTGAAGCGTCACTGCAACTGATAAAAGTTGTGTCATTTTATATTCCCATGAGTCTGGGAGCCCAGGAAGGCGGTTTGATCGTCATATTCATTGCCCTGGGCCTGGCCGGAGATCTAGGTCTGGCTGTTTCCTTCGTGCGTCGAATAAAGGACCTGATATGGGTTTCGTTGGGGTTACTGCTGGGTTGGAGTCTGGCTTTCAAACCCGCAAAAGTCCAACCCGATGCCTCGGAAGGCTGAGCCACACCTTCTTCTGACCTGCAAAAACTCTTGAACTTCTTTACCTTAAATGAGCGAGTTCCGCGCATAAAACGGTAACCAGTTTTAATCCTGATCTTATTTTTTCCTCAACTGAATATGGAACACCTGAAAAAAGAGATCATCCGCTTTATCCTGACCGACAACCTGGAACAAGCCGATAAACTCATCGCCAGATCTCCTCACCCGGATCTGGAGAACCTCGCAAACCTTCTCGACAAAACACCCCGAAACCGCGTCCCTTTAGAGGGATGGGATTCTCCTCTTCCAAAATTCATCACTACCTCGGTCGCCTACACCTGCGGCATAGGTTGCGAAATGTGCAACGCCGGATTTGCGGAACAAACCTCCCTGTTCAAGGATTATAAATTCCTGACCCTTGATGAATTTGAAGCTCTGACCCCTTGGATTGAAAACGCCTCCCATGTTGCCTTGGTAGGGTTGGGTGAAACCCTGGACTCCCCGCACCTTGAATATTTTCTGGGAAAACTTAAGGACAAGATCACTTTTATTTCTACAAGCGGGGTGCCTCTAAATAAAAAGGTCATTGAGAAACTGATTCACGCGCAACTCCATTACCTGAACCTGTCGTTTGACGGAAAAACCACCGCAGGACACGGCGGAGGCCGGGAAAGCTATAGCCAAAAATTCTGGAAAAAGGTAGGGCTTATCCAAAGTACCAAACAAACTCTGAATTGTTCACACCCGATTCTTCACCTGACAGTAGCGGTCGATTCTGAAAATATAAATCAGCTCGATGAAATCATAAATTCTGCAAAATCACACAACTTCCCTTCGGTTGACCTCATTTACATGGTCCCGCATAACCACTCCCTTTACATAAAATCAGTTTTCAAAGACCTGGAAAGATGCCAAGAAAAGATCAACTCCGTGATGGGAAAATGGAACGGAATGGGAATGCGTGTCCGCTTTTTTGAAAAAACCCAATTGGAAAGCTCATCTGAAACCTGCTTTTTCGTGGACAAGCACCTGATGTTCAATTTGAACCGGCAAAAACCTGACTTGTGTTGCGGCTCACTGGACATGCCGCTGGAAACGGATGGTCTCACTCCCTGGGAATACTGGAACTCATTTCCTTTTCGCTATTTCCGCTCCCTGCATTTTTCTGGAACTCATGAAAACCTGCCGGAAATCTGCCGAACCTGCTGGGTGCTCCACCCTGAAAAATTTAATGGTTCTTTCCACAATGGGGAGCTATCTAACGCGGACTGCCAGAAATGGTACCGTGAGGCCGGGCAGTCCAAATCGGGAAATAAAATCGGGGAAGCGGAGTCTCTTTATAAAAAGATCGTCGGCATGTCCAAGGACCCGCAACTGGTTGGAAAGTCCTGGTTTCATCTGGGGGAGGGTTGAGCCTGAAAAATAATCGTCAGGATGAGGCTTTGGTGCGCATGAGAAAAGCGGTCCAGTTCTGTTTTAACCATGCTCTGGCTTTTGCTTTTCTCGCACTTCTTATGCGGGGCACAAACGCCATGGCAACATCCAGCCGAAACAGGGAACCGGATTATGGGTTCATTGATTTTTTTAAGTCCGCCATTCTACCTAAAGAGAAAGAAACGACTCTTCCTCAAGGCCTATAACACCTGGAAAAGAAGCCCTACGCATCGGTTTTTCAGCCAATTGGCTTGGAAAATTGCCTGGCTCCACACCTTCATAGCAACTTAAAACTCAACTAACCATTCATTGCACTCACAAGTTGAGTTCCTGCCTGTGAGACAGAGGGCCTTCTTAAAAAACATCCCTGGAGACTCCCCGGTCACGGCCCCTGCCGCCTGGAGTTCTCTTCATGGATTCGGTAAAAACGTCTCCCTGCTGGACCAACCCGTCGTGGGGTGTTTTTATCGTGCCAATTCGATTTTCCTTAATCTCCAGGGCCGCTTCGTCGATCATCTCTTCTTCTTTCTTAGCCGCATCCGGATTTGTCGCTGAGGGCTGTGTTTCAGAGGTTTCTGCATTATTCGCAGAGGCCGCCTCGGTGGCATCGTCTACGGATACTTCCTCGGCTTCTTTCATGGATTGTTTGAAATTCTTGATACTTTTGCCGAAGGCGTTGCCTATCTCGGGAAGTTTTCCGGCACCAAAAATAATCATGATGATTACTAAAATACTCATCAATTCGGGGAAACCAATTCCCATCATGGTAAGAATCTCCTATAGCATTACGGGGAGTTTGGGGGCATTCTATCAGAAAAAGACTGTAAAAACATAATATTATACCAACATATAATTTTATCCTAAC
>JADFGI010000124.1 GCA_022567815.1 Nitrospinota bacterium | reverse complement strand
TTATATCTTTCCTCCGCCTTGTCATATTCCTTTTTTGCCAGATGATATTGTCCCTTGGAGGCGTGCAGCGAAGCCAGATTAAAATAACCGGTGGGTATCGTGGGGTCGGCCCTGATGGCTTGCTGAAATTCTTTTTCCGCCTGGACAGGGTTATCAAAATGAGTGTAGATGTTTCCCAGATTGTTGTGGGCAATGGATCGGTAAAATGGAGAAGCTCGCGACGCGGCCAGTTTTTTCAAGGGCACAAATGCTTTCTGATAGTCCTTCTCGGCAAGGTAGAAATGGCTGAGGTTGTGCAGGGCGCGAAGCTTGCCGGGAGATTTTTTCACGGTATCTTCCCATAGCAAAATATTGGATCGATAAACGGCGTTTCTCTGAATCAGCAGAGCGGAATAAAAAATAAAAACCGTTATCAGGCTGAAAATTGCAGAAAACCGGAAGACGGGAGAATGATTCCGTACGGAAACGATGACAGTCCAGGTCATGACCGACGCAAGCAGGATAAGGCCGAAAGATGGGAGGTAAAGATTTCTTTCGCTCAATAGATCGGTCCTGGGAAGAAAACTGTTGGTCGGGGAAAGAGTGATCAAAAACCATATTACCGAAAACCAAAATAACCTTGCCCCTTTAGGCACGGTTCTGAGCGTTGCATAAACCAGAGCCAGAATAAACATCACGCCAAGTATGCGCGCGGTGCCTGTGGCGAAAAACCTCGGATTAAAATCGTAGTCAAAGGTCAGGTTGACTGGAATAAAAAGCAGTTTCGCAGAATAAGCGATCACGGATGGTTGCGAAGCCGCATAATTCAAATCAAGCCTGGGCAACCATGTCTGGACCTTGGAAAGCAGGGAGGGGGACAGGACCAGAATTAAAACGACGCCTGCCAGGATAGGTAGATAGTAACAAAAAATCCGTTTCTTAAAGGATTGCCAACAGTCCCCCTGCATGAAAAACAGGTCATACAAAAGAATGATGGCGGGCAGGGTGAGTGCGGTTTCCTTGCTCAGAACGGCTGATAAAAAAGCCATCAGTGAAAGCAGGTAACAGACAGGGGAGAAAAACCGCCACCCGGATTTCTTCAAGCTTCCCAGAATAAAAAACAGCAACGACAAAAAATAAAAAAGGGCCGCCATGCCGGTGGCTCTTGCGGAAATGTAGGTTACGGTTTCCGCATGGACCGGATTCAGTGCAAACAGAAAAGCGGCGATGCAGGATATCGAAACAGCGGCTTTTCTTCCAACGGGTGTTCCGCGGTCGAGGGTAAAAAAAACGATCAACAAGACGGTGACGGCGGTGAAAAAATGCAGGGCCAGATTGAACAGGTGATATCCTTCAGGATTCAGTTGTCCCCAGCGGTAGTTGGCCGCGAGGCTGAGGTAAAAAAGATGTCTGTATTGCGGAGGATAAAGTTGGTAGAACCGGTCTCCCGACGAAGCGATTTCGTCACGGATCACAACTTCATCATCGTAATTGAAGGGGGAGGAAACGGTGTTCCCATAGGCTAGCAGAATAAGAAAAAACAATCCGAGGATGGGTAGGAGAAAACGTTTTCCTGTTGGAAAGGGTTCAGGGGCGGTCATGCCGATGTTTTTTTTCCAAATGCCTTAACCACCAGATGAGACCAGCGATATTGGCAATAATAAAAATAAAGTATATGGGTATGAACTTGGGAATGAGATCGATGTTGAACACGGGAACCATTGCGCTTAAATCAAAATATAATCCGATACCAAAAAGCATGCAAATGGTATTTATGGGTGACAGCCCAATTTTTCTCAGTCGATGGTGAAAGTGTTCCGTGTCCTTGGCAAAAGGGCTGACACCTTTAAAGATCCTCCGAAAAAATGCAAAGGAAGTGTCCATGATCGGGATCAACAGAGTGATGACGGGAATGAGATAATAAATCTCATCGGTATTCCCCTGGTTCAGTGGTAGAAGGGTTATCAGGGAGACAAGAAGGCCCAGAGGCAGACTGCCGGTATCCCCCAAAATTATTTTGGCCGGGGGAAAATTGAAAAACAGGAATCCCAGGGCGCTTCCGGCAAGAATCACCGAAAGGAAGGAAGCCTCCATGATATTCCGTTCCAGATAAATAAACACAAGCGTCAGGCAGGAGAAAAAAACCACTCCCGTGGCCAGTCCATCCATTCCATCGATCAAGTTGATGGAGTTGGTGATTCCCACAATCCACAGTATTGTGAAGACAATGGATAAGTGTCCGAGTTCCGGAAATCCTCCGATGCGCTCAATCTGGAATCCGGCGAAATAAAGAATGATGGCGATAAAAACTTGAGCCGTCAGTTTCCATTTTGCGGGACAATGATAGATGTCGTCATACATTCCCAGAACAAACATCAAACCTGTACCCAGTGTCAGCACAAGAAACAAATGGCTGTTAACCGGATCGACCGCGCCAGAAAAATAAAGTCCCCAGAGAGTGATCAAAAAAGAGAGGATAACCGCCACGCCTCCAAAAGGGCTTACGTTTTTTCCAGCGGAAATGGGAAGCCGGTTTAAGAAACGCGTGAGCGCGTTGGGTCGGCTGATGGTCCTGACGAGAAAAAAAGTAAAAACGATCGAGAGAAACAAGGCAAGAAGGTAACCTGCCAGGTAAACATCGCCGTGTATGGGATGACTGCCAAAAATCATCTAAACAGATTGATCACAATTTGGGTGAAGTAACGGACCGCGATCATGGCATGGATGAGGAACCCAAGGATGGGATTGCCGATAAAGTGTTTTTCAATGTAATGACTCATTCCGAGGTGCCGTTTGAGGATGATTTGTTGCGGAACCTTGCTGTTGCTGGATGTGATGTCATGATATATTTTTGCTTCAGGAAAATACAGCGTTTTGTATCCGTGGTGCTTCAAGGTGTGGCATAAATCCACGTCTTCGTTGAACAGAAAATACTTTTCATCGAATCCTCCGATCTTCTTAAAAACTGATTTGGGAACCATCATACAACATCCGGAAACCCAATCCACCACTCGGCTTTCCTTATGATCGTAATCCGTCATCAGATAGCGAGTGGTGTATTTGTTATTTGGGAAGAGCCTGGAAATAAGGGAATATCTGTTGAACAAACCTGTCCAGACCGTCGGAAAGGTTCTGCAGGAGTATTGTAAACTGCCATCGGGATTTAAAACCTTGGGGCCGACAGCCCCGGTTTGCGAGCCTGGCTTGAGTTGAGCGATCATGGCTTGCGTCGCATTTTCCGTCAGCAGGGTGTCGGGGTTGAGAAAAAGCAGGGCCTTCCCCTTCGAGACCTCGACGGCCTGGTTGTTGGCTTTGGCGAATCCCCGGTTGGCGTTATTTTTGATCAAACGAATTTTCGGAAACTTTTCCTGAACGGTTTTCAAACCCCCATCCCCGGAACCATTGTCCACGACGATGACCTCGAACTCCAGCCCCCGGGTTGTCTTGTAAACCGAATCAAGGCAGTCCGGCAAGGTGGCGCTGTTTTTGTAATTGACGATGAGAATGGAAAGGTCCACGGTTACGATTTGGGTGGGGTGCCTGGGGAAAAGTCTCGGGCTGGGAAAACCGGATTGATTATCATGGATATTTTATTTAAATTCAATAAGGAAGAGGGGCATTGTTTAAAGTTTATTTTCTTAACGGTATTGTCATTAAGAATGATAAGTTTTCTGTAAGGGGATGGGTTTGAAATGTAGGATTTCCAACTGAGAGTGCAGGATTCTGAAATGGATAGTCTCAACTGGCAACTTGCACTTATGATAGTATTTTGTTGCTTCAAAAATTCAATTGTTACAGGTTCTCTTAATTTTCGGTTAAAAAATTAGGTTTTGGATATGGGGAGGAAAATTTTAGTGACCGGCGGGGCCGGATTCATCGGATCGCATACCGTCGATGCGCTGGTTGAGCGTGGCGATACCATCCGCATTTATGACAACCTGACGGAGCAGGTGCACGGCGCGAACGCGGTCCGCCCCTCCTATCTGCATCCAGACGTGGAATTCATCAAGGGAGACGTTCGCGACCGGGACAGTTTGAAAAAAGCCATAGCCGGGATGGAAATCATCATTCACGATGCGGCGGAAGTGGGTGTGGGACAGTCGATGTACGCTATCGATAAATATATTTCCACCAACGTCCAGGGGACGGGAATTCTTTGGGATATCCTGGTCAACGATAAGCATTCGGTGGAGAAAGTTCTTATCGCCAGTTCGATGAGCCTTTACGGAGAAGGAAAATATGCCTGCGCGGAGCATGGAATGTTTTCTCCAAAACCCAGGCCGGAAGAGCAATTTAAAAGGGGGGAGTGGGAGATGTTGTGTCCCGATTGCCAACAGCCCGCCCAGGCCGTTCCGACCGATGAGGAAAAGGAGCTGGATTGCACTTCCGTTTACGCTCAAAGTAAAAAGGATCAGGAAGTGTATTCCCTGATGATCGGAAAAGCCTACAAAATTCCAACCGTGGCGTGCAGGTATTTCAACTGTTATGGACCCCGGCAGTCTCTTAATAATCCCTATACCGGGGCGGCGGCGATATTTTGTTCCAGCGTTTTGAACGATAAACCGCCTCTGATCTATGAAGATGGCCTGCAACAACGCGACATGACTCATGTCAAGGACCTGGTGCGGGGGAAGCTGACCCTGATGGACAATCCCCAGGCGGATTACGGGATTTTCAATATTGGAACCGGCAAGCCCACCTCCATCCTGCAAATCGCTACAGCTCTCATTGAATTGTGCGGCAAGTCGTTTACGCCCAATGTCATCGGCAAGTTTCGCATTGGAGACATTCGTCACTGCTATGGGGATGTCTCAAAAATCCAGTCGCTCGGATACAGTCCGCAAATCAGCTTGAAAGAAGGACTTCAAGACCTGGTGGCCTGGGGGCGGGAACAGGAAACGGTTTCCAAGGTGGAAGACGCGCATCAGAAACTGGTGGATAAAGGCCTGGTGGTCTAAAAAAGTTATCTGTCGATGGATATCTGCAACAAATGAAGGGTCTTTAAAGAATAATATCCGCTATTGGCCGATAGCGGTTTTTCCCGACTCGATAATGTCTGACACTGGCTGTGAGATCGAATGTCGACTACAACAGATAAAAACAGATGCATATGTTTGGGTGTTTTTCGGGCCTCGCGTAGCGTCAGCCAGCGCCAGCCTGGGGGCTGGACCCAATATTAACGCACGATGGGTTTATGGCTGACTGAAAACCCGCTTCGTACAGAATTTTCCTCCCCGTGTAACGGGGCGCTGGACCCAATATTTACGTACCATGGGTTTTAAGTTCTCAGAGGCTGGTGTACCCCTGCGGGGCATGAAGGCAACGGAAAGAAAGGATATCACAAGCGAAGCGAACGTAGCCCAGAGTTTCCTCCCGCGTAGCGGGCTTAGTAACAATGGCCGCAAATAATGAAAAACGATAAATGGAGCAGGCAAAAAATTCGCAGGGTTTTGACCCCGGCGATTTGGGTGATCGGGATTTTATACACCTTCCGGTCGCATTACACCGGATGTCCAAGGGAAGTCATTCTGGGCGGCTGGCTCATTGCGCCAGTGGTGTGGCTAATGCTTGAAAACTGGTTTCTGTACAAGCCCGGCAAGGACGATTGGGAACAATTCAAAAAATGGCAATGGCACCAACGCAATTTATGGCTGGCGACATCAGCCTTCCTCGCAGTAAAATATCTACCACTGGCATGATTTGGCCTTAGTAACATTAGCCCATTCAGTGATTAACCTGCAGTCCTGTTCCCCGTCAACTGAAAATGGACCAATTGAGTTAAAAAGCTAAGAGATACTTTCAGTTAAACTTTCCTCAGCCGAATATCCGCTATTGGCGGATAGCGGTCTTTTCCGACTAGATAATGTCTGACAATGGCTGTTAGATGGGATGTCGACTACTACAGATAAACACAGATGCATATGTTTGGGTGTTTTTCGGGGCTGGTGAGCGAAGCGTTAGGCCCAATCTTCCTTCCCACGTAGGAGACCTATTAAGTACAATATCCCCTCATCCCAGCCTTCTCCCCAGAGGGGAGAAGGGGTTTCCTCCTCTCCTCCTTTGGAGGAGAGGATTGAGGTGAGGAGGAACTTTAATCTTTTCCGTGTTAAGCAAAGCTCTCACCGAGTAGCGGGGTTTGCTGATTTATCCAAATGGCAAAAAAAAGTCTCTTGATTTTAGGAGGAAGTTTTTATTTTGTTTTTCTTCTATTGACCCCTCTTGGCATTTTTAATGATTGGGTCTCTCCTTCTTTCCAGACAGGATATTATTCCGCAACCGTGATCGACGCCGGCGACGATGCCGGATACTACGCTTACCTGCGTTCCCTGTTTTTCGATGGGGATTTGGATTTCATCAACGAACGCAATTACGCGCATGCGGAGAAATTGACTCCAACGGGTTATGTGTTCAACAACTGGCAGATCGGTCAAGCCGTGTTGTTTCTCCCATTTTTTCTCGTTGGCCATTTGCTTGCCCTTATTTATGACGCATTGGGTTATCCGGTGGCGGTGGATGGATATTCCGCGCCCTATCTGCTGGCAACCGCCGTCGCCTCAGGGACCTGGTTGTTCCTTGGTCTGATCCTGGTATTTCAACTGGCAAGAAAATTTGCCTGCGAACGGGTGGCCTGGGTCACGGCGCTTTCGATCTGGCTGGCCTCGCCTCTGCTGTATTTCACATTTATTCGCCAACGCATGGCCCACACGCTGGAGTTTGCCGTTGCCGCCTTTCTGCTGATTGCCTGGTTGCATTGGCGCAAGTCTAAAAATCTTTTGGGCCACGCCGTTGTGGGAGCGATTCTGGGACTGCTCTGCATGATTCGCGTCATCAATGTCGCCTTCTTCGCGTTGTTTGTGGTGGACCTGCTGGTATTGCTTTGGGCGGACAAATCGGATTCTCTCTCTGTAAGGGCCAAGAGCCATTTGATTCGATTTGCCGCTTTTTCCGCCGGGTTTTTACTGTTAATGCTTCCGCAATTTTTTTGCTGGTACAAGCTCAATGGCATTCCTTTTCCTCCGCGTCACCTGAAATTTGCCGGCGAAGGGATGGCAGGATTCGACCCATTGGTTTACCTGAAAAATCTGGCGTCCCTGTTGTGGAGCCCGAAGTGGGGATTGATCTTGTCTATGCCCCTGGCGATCGCCGGGTTTCTGGGATTGTTCCTGAAGAACGAATTTCGTCCCGCCTTATTGGCTTATCTGGCCGGACTGCTTTCCATCATATTATTATATCCGGAAGATTCCGCGTCTTACGGCCATCGTCATTTGATATCCGCGCTTCCGGTATTGGCGTTGGGATTGGCTAGGTTAATGCAGTGGTGTGCTGATAGAAAAAGATGGTGGCCGCTGGCTATGGGATTTGTCTTTCTGGCTGTGATGGGGCAATACCTCATGGTCGTGCAGTATAAGGTGTCGTTGCCCTATAACCATCCGCAATTCACGTGGGAGGCTTTGGCAAGTATTCCCCAGCTGATCTCGGAGCGTCCCGGCCAGATTTTGCGTTCGACGAATTTTTTCCGCCTGCTGTTTGTGGATAACCCAGCGGATACCGATTTCAGAGACATTCTTTTTATATTTATCTTTCCATTGGCACAATTAGCCGCTTTGGGCTTGGTCGGATGGGTGGCTTTCAGAGTTTTTTCGCACGGTACCTTTCCCTCTTCCAAAGGCTTGTTGAAATCTGGAATCATTGCCTCTCTTCTGCTGTTGGGAATCATCGGCTGGGCCGCCCCGACAAAAACGCAGAAAGAAATTCAGGCGAGAAAAACCTATTTCAAATATATGCAGGAGGGAGACACCTTTATGGCAAAACAGGAAATGAATCATGCCCGTAAGGTTTACAAGGACGCGGCTCGGTTAATGCCTTCCCTGTGGAACCCATACTTTAAAATTGGTGCGACCTGGAATCTTCAAGGGCGGCTGGACGAGGCCAACCGGTTCTATGCCAGGGGATTGGAGTTGAATCCTGCGCATCCGGTGGCTTTGACTAATTTAGGCAGTAACCTGGTTTTTATGGGAAAATTTGAAGACGCGGCAGGTAAATTGGAGGCCGCCATCCGTGCCTGGCCGTCCAATAAAAATGCCTACGATGCTCTGGCGCAGGCATTGGTCAGAATGAACAAACCTGAGCAGGCGGTGGCAATGCTCAAGCAGGCGCTGGCCATCGACCCGAATTATGGGCCGGGCCACGCCAATCTGGCGGTGGTGTATACTATGTTGAATAAACACGAGCCTGCCCGGATTCACCTGAATCAAGCGGCCGCTCTGGGAGTTCAGGGCCAGGGGATGGATCAATTGATCGAGTTTTATGAAAAAAATCCG
>JADFGI010000123.1 GCA_022567815.1 Nitrospinota bacterium | reverse complement strand
CAGAGCGCGGAGTCCCTGTGCGGTTCAACGTCGCCGTCTAGTGCGGGCAAAATTCTAGGGATCGATTCACCAGCATTCGCCGAGTCGGATTTGACAAACAACAATCAAATCGTGTCGAACCAATTCGTTTCGACAGTCATCAGCAGAGCGAGAGAACGTTATGACGACAATCTCGGAATGGACAAAAACGACTTTCCAGCCCGGCCAGGAAATTGAAATCAACAAGATCTTCCGGCTGGCGATCAAGCATGACGCTTCCGACATTCACCTGCAGGTGGGTCGGCCGCCGGTGTTTCGCGTCAAAGGGACGCTGCGCGAACTGCAGATGGATGCCATTCCGGAAGAACAGATGATCGATCTTTGTTTTGCCATGATGGATCAGCGGAACCTCGACATTTTTCACCACGACGGCGGAGCAGACTTTTCCAAGGTCGTCGATGACGACGACGGCGATCCGTGGCGGTTTCGCGTGAATTTGATGACGCAACTCGGAATGGTCGGTATGGTGGCCCGAAAGATCGAGCGGTTCATTCCGCCGTTTGAAAAGCTCTATCTGCCGCCTATTATGGAAAGCCTCTGCAAGTACGATCAGGGCATGGTGTTGCTGGCAGGGGTGACCGGCAGCGGCAAGAGTACGACGATCGCTTCGATGCTGGACTGGATCAATCACAATTACCGCAAGCACATTTTGACGATCGAAGACCCGATTGAATTCGTGTACACGTCCGACAAGTGTCTGATCAACCAGCGGGAAATCGGCCAGGACGTCATCGACTTCAGCGTGTCGATGAAGCACGCCGTGCGTGAAGACCCCGATATCATTCTGGTGGGCGAAATGCGTGACCTGGAAACCATTGAGCTGGCTCTCGAAGCGGCCTCCACCGGACACCTTGTTTTCGGAACCTTGCACACCCAAAGCGCCGCTAAAACCATCGACCGGATTATCGATGTTTTCCCGGCTCATCAGCAAGCGCAAATTCGCACGACCCTATCGGAAACCCTTAAAGGAGTGGTGGCGCAGAATTTGTTTAAACGCATCGATAAAAAAGCCCGGATGGCGGTTCTTGAGGTTTTGGTGGTGACTCCCGCCGTGTCCAACCTGATTCGCGAAGGGAAAACCTTTCAGATTCCTTCGGCGATTCAGACCGGCAAAAAGTTTGGGATGCAGTCTTTGGACGATGCCATTCTCCAAGCATTGGAAGCCCGCAAAATCGGCGCTGAGGATGCGTTTGAAAAAGCCATCGTAAAAGAACGGTTCATTCAATTTTTGAAAAAGCCGCCGGAATTTATATAAAAGAGCCCAATGAGAAAAGCCGAAATTGACCATATTTTGACCACCATGCTGGAGTCTTTTGGAAATATTTCAGACCTCAACATAACAGCGGGAAAACCTTTTCAGGTGGAGTCAGCGGGTCAATTGACCGAGGTTTCCCTGGAGCTGTCCCTTCCTCATATCACTCCTTTCCAGGCGGAAACTTTTGCACTGAACCTGATCAATTCCGACCGAAGGTTGACCGAAACCCTCATCCGCGAAGGGTCGTGCGACTGCTCTTATTTTCTGGTTGGGAAGGTGCGCTTCCGGGTCAATATATTTTCTCAACGGGGTAACTACAGTACGGTTCTCAGAAAACTTGAAACCCGCATTCCCTCTATTGAAGACTTGAAACTGCCTCCACAGTTCGGCAAAGTGGCGGATGAGAAAAATGGTTTGATTCTGGTCACGGGCGCCACCGGTAGCGGTAAATCGACCACCCTGGCGGCTCTTTTGAGCAAGATCAATGATGAAAAATCCATCCACATCATTACCCTGGAGGACCCCGTAGAATTTGTGCACCCGCACAAAAAGGCCACCTTCAATCAGAGGGAACTTGGAAGTGATTTCGATGCATTTTCAAGCGGTTTGCGGGCGGCGCTCAGGCAGGCGCCGAAAGTGATTCTGGTGGGCGAAATGCGTGACCGGGAAACGGTCGAGATCGGCATGAGCGCTTCCGAAACGGGTCACCTGGTAATGAGCACCCTGCATACGGTGGATGCGGGCCAAACCATTAATCGCATTATCGGCATGTTTTCCAAGGAGGAAGAGCAGCAGATTCGTATCCGGCTGGCGGACACCATCCGCTGGATCATATGCCAACGTTTGGTGCCAAGGGTTGGAGGCGGAAGAATCGCCCTGCTGGAAATTCTTTCCACCAGCCTCAGGATCAAGGATGTGATCATCAATGGCGAATCGGAGGGAAAAACGTTTTACGATATTCTGTCTAGCGGAGAAGCTTATGGGATGTGGACCTTTGACAAGCACATTCTCAAACTGTTAATGCAAGGGATGATTACCGAAGAGACCGCTTTGGCCTACGCTTCCCGCAAGACTATTGTGGCGCGAGGAATCGATACTCTCAAAGCCGCCAAGGGAGAAAAGACCACCGATATTGATGAACTGCTCATGGATGAAGATTACGAAGCTCAACTCAAATGATTTTTTTTACAGGGTGGAGATAGGATGCAAATCAAATGCACCGAGTGTGAACACGGAATAAATATTCCCGATGAGAAAGTTCCTCAAGGCAGGGTTTTTTCCATTGCCTGTCCGGGATGCCGGGCGAAAATCCGGATCGATCAGCATCTTTCTGCTGAGCCGGTGGAAGAACCAAAACCTTTTATTGAGGAAGAACCCGAAGTTGAAAATGAACCGGACCATTCTCTGGGAATCGTTCTTTCCAGCGAGAGCGAGTTCGATGATGAGGATGAAGATTTTCCCATTTATGATGAAAATGACAAGCTTGCCCTGATTCTGGATGAAGCCAATAAAAACTTATGGATGGATGTTTTAGAGGAAACAGGGTTCAGGGTTCAATTTGCCAGATCTCCCGAGCATGCAGTTCACAAGATGAAATTCACGCACTATCACTTTGTGATCCTGAGTGAAAATTATGGCAACGTTGCTCTCGAAAAGAACCCGGTTTACCGGGTTCTGGTGGAAATGCCCATGGTCACCCGCAGAAATATTTTCTTTGTCATTACGGGCGAAAGATTTAAAACCTTGAACAATATGCAGGCATTCAGCTATAGCGTCAATTTGGTCATCCATGAAAAAGACCTGGACAAGTTGGCCAGAATCCTTAAAAAAGCGATCTCCGAACATGAGATGTTTTACAAGGTTTTTAAAGAATCCTTGCAAGCGATGGGGAAAGTATGAACCTGTTAAAAGATGCCTCCATCGTTCAGCGTTTTTCAGACGGTGAGGTAATCATTTCAGAAGGAATCACCAGCAACAACGCTTACATCGTGTTGCGCGGCAGGGTACGGGTCACCAAAAAACTTGACCGCAAGACAGTGGTGATCAGCACTCTCAAGGAAGGCGACATTTTTGGTGAGATGGGTCTGATTTCTAAAACCGTACGAAGCGCGACGGTGTCCGCACTGGGAGATGTCGAAGTGGGATTTATTGATAAAGAAAAATTTGACGAACTCCTGGATACCCTGCCGGCAGATATTCGTACCATTATCCATGCCCTCGTGCATCGATTGCGTAGCACCACGGACATGATGATACGAATAGGCTCGGAGTTGGAGAACACGCGGAAGCAAATCAGGTCGATGTAACCCGGAATAAAAGGGGAATTGCCAGTGCCAACGTTTACTTACAAAGCCAGGGTCAGAGGTCAGATCAAATCAGGCGAGGTGGAAGCCGAGGATGAAAAATCCGCCATTGCCAAACTAAGATCGCAGAAAATCCGCATCAACTCCGTCAAAAAGAAAGGCGGGTCGAGTGATTTCTTTGGCCTCATGAAACAAAAAATCACCGGGCGGGACATCGTGGTTTTCACCCGTCAATTTTCCACTATGGTGGACGCGGGGTTGCCTCTCGTTCAGTGCCTGGATATCCTGGGAAGGCAATCCGATAATAAAACGTTTGGAGAAATAATCACCAATGTAAAGACCAGTATTGAAACGGGTAGCGATCTTTCCGCCTCCTTGCGCAAGCATCCCAAAACGTTTGACAACCTGTACTGCAACCTGGTGGAAGCCGGGGAAGTGGGGGGAATCCTCGACATTATTTTGAAACGCCTGGCGGATTATATTGAAAAATCCGAATCTCTTAAGAAGAAGGTGAAATCGGCCATGGTGTATCCGGGCGTCATCGTCACGGTCGCCGTGAGCGTCGTGGCTTTTCTGATGATTTTCGTGATTCCCGCCTTTGCCAGTTTGTTTGCGAGTGGAGGAGCGGAACTGCCCGGTCCTACTCAAATAGTCATGACGGTGAGCGATTTTTTCCGCACTAAATGGTATTACCTGTTTGGCGGCCTGGCGGCGGGCTTTTTTCTCATCAAGAAAATCTATTCTACCGAACGCGGCCGTTTTGAAATCGACCGGTTGTTACTGAAACTGCCGGTTATCGGGATGCTGATTCGCAAGGTTTCCGTGGCCAAATTCACCCGGACTTTGGGAACCCTGATCTCAAGCGGCGTGCCCTTGATCGAGGGGTTGGAAATTTGCGCCCGCACCTCCGGCAACAAGCTCGTTGAACGCGCAGTGTTTAATACCATTGAGGCCATCAAGGGAGGCGAAACCATCGCCACTCCACTTTCCAGAGAAAGTATATTCCCGCCAATGGTGATTCAGATGATCGATGTCGGGGAGAACTCCGGTTCCCTGGACATCATGTGCCACAAAATCGCCGACTTTTATGATGAAGAAGTCGATAACGCCGTATCTGCCTTGACCTCTTTGTTGGAACCGATGTTGATGGTTTTTCTGGGCATCGTCGTAGGTTTCATTGTTGTGGCCATGTATTTGCCCATATTCAAATTGGGCGATGCGATTTAACCGTCCAATTCCTTCATACCCGGCGCCGATGGGTTCATTGACATCCCGTCGGCATTTGCCCAAATCAGCATGATACGCATCAAGAAAAATCTGGACGAAGAGGAACTTCGGCAAAGGCTCAAGACCATCATGGTTCTGCGGGTGGCGTTGTTGACGGGGTTTGTCGCGCTCCTGCTGATTTTGTCGCCGCGCCTGAAATTTTCCGCCTCCATAGGTCCGCTGACCGCCGTTATTTGTTCGGGTTACCTGCTTTCCATCCTCTACGCGCTCTTTTTTAAATTTTGGAAACTCTCCCTGGGAGCCTCCTTCCAGGTCATTGGCGATCTGCTTTTGGTCGGAGGAATCATTTACACAACGGGAGGAACCGAGAGCCCGGTTTCTTTTTTATTCCTATTTGTCATCATCGTTGCCAGTTCCATTTTTACCCGCGCCGGATGCTACCTTGTCGCCTCGGGGGCAAGCATCCTTTATGGATTGCTGATCAATCTGGAATATTATGGATTCATCCATCCCCACTATCTGTTTCACCAGCCTGATAACCTCATTGAAGGCGGTTATGCTTTTTATTTAATATTTCTGAACATAGGTTCGTATTATTCCGTCGCTTATCTGAGCAGTCTCCTCAACCAGCGCTTGCGGGCGGTCAAGAAAGAACTTGCCGAGTCCAGCAGAAACCTCATGGAACTGCAAGCCTTTCATACCAGCGTGGTCCAGGATATGGGATCAGGCCTCATCACTATTGATGCCGGCGGCCACATCACTTCCATGAACCGGGCCGCGGAAGAAATTACAGGTTATCATCTGGCGGGAAGTCTGGGCCAGCCTTGCGACGCATTGTTGCCGGTTGTAACCTTCAGAAATTTTTTAAAGCAACCCGAAAACAATTCTCTGCCTTTCCAAACAGAGGGAGAGTGCGAACGCAAGGATGGGAAAACCATTTTGATTCGCATGAAGGTGAGCCGCTTTTCCGGTCCGCAGGACTCGCGCAAGGGTTTTATCTGCGTGTTTGAAGACCTCACCGAGTTTCAGGAAATGCGGGAGAAAATTTCGCAGGCGGAACAACTGGCCGCCGTGGGACGTTTTTCCGCCGGACTGGCCCACGAAATCAGAAACCCCCTGGCCTCGGTGAGCGGCTCCATCCAGATGCTGAGTAAAAGCCTTAATCTGGAAAATTACCATCGCAAACTGATGGAGATTGTGCTTCGCGAGACCGACCGGCTCAATGCCATCCTCACCGATTTCCTGAATTATTCCCAACCGCGCAAAAATCGCAAAACTCTCGTGGACCTGACTCAGCTCATTCAGGATGTAACCATGCTGATAAAAAACAACGCGGATTTTTCCGCCACCCATCAAATCGCCTTCCATTCCGATGCCGACCATTTGATAATCAATGCGGATGAAGAGGAGTTGAAACAGCTGGTGTGGAATTTGGCCATCAACGGACTGCAATCGATGGATTCCGGTGGCCTTCTGAAAATAGGGTTGGAAAAGGTTTCCGCCTTTCGCGCGGTGAATTTTCAATCCGATAAACGGGGTTATGTGCTGACCATAGAGGATGAAGGATGCGGCATTCCCGCCGATCAATTGAAAAAAATATTTGATCCGTTCAACACAACCAAGGAAAATGGCGTGGGACTCGGGCTGGCCACGGTCTACCGAATCGTCCAGCATAATGAAGGGGCGATAGAGGTGACCAGCAAGGAAGGACAAGGGACGAAGTTTTCCGTCTATCTTCCCAGAGGGGTTGCCGCCTCCGAGCAGGAACACATGGTGGTCCAGCCGGAAGAAACCGTTTCCGCTTCCGTGAAATAGTGAACGACCCCGCCGCCAGCCAGCGTACCGCTGGATGAAATATTAACGTTCGATGGATTTATGGCTGACTGGATCCTCCACCGTGCTGAATTTTCCTTCAGACGTTTTCAGGGCCTCGCGTAGCGTCAGGCCCAGGCTTTCTCCCCGTGTAAACGGGGCCCTCCTCACTTTTTTGTTCCTGTTGGCCGGATGCCTCTCGCAGGTAAAACCGTCACCCTTTCCCGACATGGTTCGGGTTCCGCAAGGACCCTTTACGATGGGCTTCGTCATTGATAACGACCGAAGCCTGGGCGATACGGATGAAGAGCCCGTCCATGAAGTCACGCTGGATGAATTCTGGATCGATAAATATGAAGTCTCCAGCGCCGGGTTCGCTGGTTTTTTGAACGCGCACCTTGATGACAGCGAGCGTTATATCGAATTGGGTTCCGCCGTCACCCTGGAAAAAAGAGACGGCCAGTACCAGCCGCGCCGCGGATTGGGCCGCCTGCCCGCAAACCGGGTTTCCTGGTATGGCGCCGACGCCTTCTGCCGGTGGAAGGGCAAGCGTCTGCCCACGGAAGCGGAATGGGAAAAAGCCGCGCGCGGAACCGATCAACGCATGTTTCCCTGGGGAAATGAATGGCCGACGAATGATCGCGTGACCTTCCGCAGAAAATTCGCGCAAAAGGGATTCGCCGTCATGGAACCGGTGGATGGTTTGCCGGAGGGGAAGTCGCCTTATGGGGCGCATCACATGGCGGGCAATGTCTGGGAATGGGTGGCCGATTGGTACGCCGGAGATTATTACGGAGAATCCCCATTGGAAAATCCGCAAGGACCAGCAAGCGGAATCAGCAAAACGCTTCGTGGCGGCAACTGGTATTACAAGGCTTATTATATGCGCACTACCTACCGGTTCAACGAGCGGCCCGAAGTATTCAAGGTGTGGCAGGGCTTCCGTTGCGCCGCCCCACTACGTGGGGAGGAAGAGATGCCCCGTTACACGGGGAGGAAGAGTGGGCTACGCTCGCTCCGCTCACCAGCCCCTGAAAACAATTAATTCCTCTCCCTCATGGGAGCACTCACTGAGTGACGGTCAGGTGAGGGTGGTTGAAGTGGTTTTCCGGCCTGCAGTCTCCTGTCTGCGTTCTTTCTTTTCAGCCCCATTCATAACACGATTCGCGCTGTCGTATCTCCCGCCCGCAAGGCCCGCATATAAGCCAGAATCAGTTCCCTGGTGTAATAGCGCCCATCGAATGCCGCTTCATCATTGCGCCGCACGATGGGAAAGGTGTCGAGAATATACCCGGCGTCTGCCTCGTCCAACTCGTAGAGCAGAAAAAACAGGGCATCGAGTTTGGCCTTTCTATGGCGGCGGTCCTCCTCGTCCCAGATAAACGGATCGCCCGAATAGCCCATATCCCTGGCGAAGGGTTCCATGTCCCAGGCGGTGTAGGTGAGATGCAAAACCTCATCCCGCACAAAATCCGCGATTTTGACCTTGCCAATCTTCTCCTCAAATTTATCCGGTGGGATGACGGGAAGTTGTTCGACGATGTACCAGTTAAGATGCTGTCCTTGAATTTTTTGCCTAGCCAAAAAATCAAATGTAAATGAATTGAGGTTGCTTATTATGTTAGGAGCAAAGGTTACAAAATTGTTGATAGCCTCGTTTTCATTTAGGGAAGGTAAAATCATAGGA
>JADFGI010000122.1 GCA_022567815.1 Nitrospinota bacterium | reverse complement strand
TCGTCAAATTATTTTAAACCACAGGATGATTGATCTGATATGGGGAGATCATTTAATCGTCGTTGCGAGCGTAGCAAAGCAATCCAGACTCTAGATCGCCACGCCGCTTGTGGCGGCTCGCGACGACGAAATATACGATTCGTGGCAGATTCTGGGGCAGTACCCAGATCATAATTGATGATTTGGCGAATTTGACGACAGGCTCTAGGGATTGCCGTATTTTTCAGAATAGTTCTGCAGACGCTTTCTGGCTTCTTCCACATATGTAGAATAATCATATTTTACATAAATGCCTTCGGCCTTTTTTATATTGGCAATCGCCTCCGGTCCCCGGTTATTTTCATCGTACAGCAGGCCAAGGTTCCAATAGGCATGGGCATTTTCCGGGTCCAGCCGAACCACTTCCTGAAACTGACGGATGGCCTCGTTCAGATTTTTTGATACCCAATGCTCCAACCCGAGCTGGAAATGGCTGTCGGGGCCCTCGGGATCGAATCGAACCACTTCATTGGCAGGCTCAATTTTATTTTTAGCGTAATTTTCCTCAACCGGGCTGGGAGTCGGAACCAGTTTTTCATCGGGTTTTACAACGCGTTCCAGAGGCACCGGGTCTGCAGAATTATTTATCCTCTTTTCCGGGAGCACCCATCCATCACTCCCATTTTTTGGAAGCAACAATTCATAACTCATTTCTTCATCATTTTGCATTCCTTCCAACAGCTTGAGCATATCGTTGACATTCTGTTCAATGTCATCGAATTGCCCGGCTTCACCCGTTAAAAAATCGTCCTGCGCCAAGGAAATGCTGGAAAACCCTGTCAGTAACAGAGCGGCAAAAATAAACGCGCAAAAAAATTTTTGCATGAAAATACCTTCCGGGTCCATTGATGGGATTTCCAGATATACAATTTTTCCAGGTTTTAATCAATGAATAGTTTTCTGGTTTTTTTTTAATAATTTTTATGTTCCCCAACTGTTGATAACTTGTTGATATCCTGTTATAAAAAAAATTCCCCTGGCGGAGAAAAATGGCTCCATTCAATTTTCTATTGAATTTCAGGCAAATTATATCAATGGAGGAAAGCTACTATAATGAATGGCCCCGCAGTACCAGACAGGGTATCCCGTTTGGTTGGCAATAAAAAGGCGTGACGATAGCAATTACTAAAAATATCGAATTATCAGAGTTCCTTTTAATAATCCCAATCAAAAACCCAGACATTGACAAAGCGGAGATTCGGGTTTTTAAGTTTATTTTCCAACTCGTTCACCAGCTTTATGCGCTCCTGGCGGTAGGGATTTTCGAGAGGATCTTCCTCAAACACTTCCAAAAATTTCTTTTTATATTTTGTATGCAGTTTCCAGATTTCTTCGACAGCCATTATGCCTTCGTAAACCAGCTTGTCCGGTCCCAGGTCCAGTTTTTTAAAACGGCGATCCTTGATTATTTCCAATTCATCCCACCAGGAAACCGTTTTTAAAGTCCACAATTTTTTGCTTTTGGCCTTGCGGGTCAATCCCGTCAAGGCAAGTCCCAGCGCCATAAAAATCCTGTTCATCCAGTCGGAAAGATCGAGTGAAAAACCGGGGCTCCGCCACGCGGGCCTCGCCACGCGAGGAGGGAGCTTGGGCCTGACGCTACGCGAGGCCCTGAATACATACAAGGGGTAATGCAGGATGTAGTTAGCCATAAATTCATCGCTCGTTCATATTGGGTCCAGCCCCCAGGCTGGCCGCTTGCGGCGGAGTCGTTCATTGGATGGAAGGGAGTTTTAAAAACCGGCAGGGGGAGTTAGCGGTCCGGCGTGGATTCTTCGTCTGGCAGAATTGGGTTGGTTTCACCCTCGCTGGAATCCATTTTCAGTTTGGGGTCTTCCAGAGGCCCTTCGGGGACGCTGGATGGATTTGCCTGAATTGACTCTAATTTTGTAGAGGCGGTTTCCAGATCCAGCTGAAGGTTTTCTAACTCAAGGGTTGGGTTCAGTTCGATTTCGGGGTTCTTGAGGTCAACGGGAATTTCGGATGTTTGCCCGGCTTCCGGTTCCTTGTCCTCAAGTTCCGATTCTGTTTCCAGAGAGATTTCGCCCAATCCGGCATCCGAACTTTGTTCCGGGTCTTGCGCGGAAGAATCATTCAACTCCAGACTTTTCCCTTGACTTGACGGTTCATGAGAGGTGTCTTCAACCTTGTCCTGATGTGCTGAATCGTCTTCCTTGAGTTCAAACTCAATTTCATTTTGCCTTGCATAAGGTTCCATTTCCGGAGCTATTGTTTCATCCGCAATTGCATTTAATTCCAATTCAGGCGAAGAGGAGTCTTCCTCATTGGCAACTTCGGTTTCCGCTGGCTCCAGGCCGCCGGTTAAATCGAATCCCAGACCCTGGACTTCAAATTCGCCGCTCCCAAGGTCGGCATTATTCAGGGAGTCTTCAGGAGTGGCACTTGCGTTTTCAGAAAGGTCCTCAGTGAGCGTGGCGCCGATGTCCCAGCTCTCTGAGTCGAGGCCGTCCGCCCCGGATAAATCCAATTCAAAATCATTGGAATTTTCAAGGCCGGGTTCGTTCAGGTCTGCCATGTCCGCGGGGGGATCATAAAGCTCGGTGCCATCCGTTGCCATGCTTGAAGACTCTTGATGGAAGTCTTCCCCTATTCCTGTGGAGGTTTTGCTGGCAACCGCTCCTGCCTCTGCCCCAACCGTGGCAAAAATAGTAAATTTATTTTCAGCCTCCGAAAGAACTTTGGATTTTTGTTTCTTGAACTCGAATCCACAGTTCATACATTTGGAGGAGGATTTAAATCGAATGTAACTGCATCTTGAACATTGCATATAATAAAATTAGTACAAAATCGGCGTAACGTCAAGAAATTTATACATTTAGAGGGATAAATCGCGGCGTGGCAACGGTTTTGGAGATATTATGGACGGCTTGGAACATTGAATCTGGACTCGGGGCCAACCCATTGAAATAAAGGGTTGGCGATGGCAAAAACTAAAAAAATTTATTCTTCGAGTTCCCCCTTAAAATTTTATGGAAATTCATTGAGAATTGCTTATGAAGACGGATAATATTGAAAAAATTTACTGATGATATGAATAGTTTGTTTTTCCAACGTGCTAAAAATAAAGTGCGCAACTTTGCCGATAATGTTTGACGGGCTTTTTAAATTTAGATAGAATCGTGATTAATCCGAGGTATCGCTAACAATCGTTTTTTCAATATGTCAAATCCCTCATCGGGTTTTGGCGGAGGCTGTGAGAGCTTATGTCCGAAAGAGAATTCGAGAATACAAGGACCTTCCTTTGTTGGTTACGATTCAAGATCGGCCACTTTTTCTTCCCCTTGTTGGAACCGATTTTCCGGGTGCGGGAAAATTGGGACTCAGAGGTAAAAAAACATTTCCACCAGGCCATTCAAAACCTGGAAGAAAATAAGACAACGGTTGCTCTGCTCAATTTGAACATGGTGTTGAGTATGCAGCCCCGTCACTTTCTTGCCCGCGTATATCGGGGGAAAATTTATTTGAATGACGACCGCTCCCGCCTGGCTTCTGAAGATTATCTGCATGCCAACAAGATCAGCCCGTACCGGTTCCTCCATTATCATCTGAGCAGTGAGTATTTTGCCTCCGTGAAAAAGGAATTTGGGGATATGGGAGCGTCCATCACCAAAAATTTTGACCAGATTTTTGAGGTGCTGCGTCAGTCGCAAGGGAGTCCGAAAGAGAAAGGTGAGGTGGACGATAACCAGGAGGTTTTGGAGCAACTCCCGGATTACGATAACCTTGAGTTTGATATGGACCTTGAAGACGCTGGAGCCTTGGAGGGATCTGAAAACCAGAAATTCAAGGAAATGGGTCCTATCACCAAGCGAGAGATTGCAATGACTGACTGGGACAGATTAATTAAAGATTTAACTTCCTGACTCCTCCGCGGAGGGCGAAATTGCTCGCGAGTCCCGGAGAATCTTGGTTAGGTGAGAAAGTAGCCCGGTAAGCGGGAAAAAAAATTCTATACGTGTGATATTTCACCATTGTCTTCATGCCCCGCAGGGGTAAAGCAGGATTTAGTCAGCCAAAAACCCATCGCTCGTTAATATTGGATCCAGCGTCACGCTGGCCCATCCACCCTCCTTCCTGCCCGGCAAACCCAACTTGTGTTTGTACTCCCCAGTTAGCAAAAAATTGTAGAACCTGCAAAAACGCCCCCCTGTCCAGTTCCTACATACCTGATTGATTTTAAAAGCTTTTTAATTGATAATGGTATTGTTATTTTGGTTATCCAAAATTTATATCGGTAATCGGAATTTTTTTTAGAGGTTTAAGTGCCAATTCTAAAAACTCACGATTTAAAACCGGGGATGACCTTGGTGCAGGGAGTTCAAAACCATGCCGGTAGAAAATTGCTTCCTGAGGGAACCCTTCTTACTGAGAAGCACATTTTAAATCTCAAGGCTTGGGGAATTACCGAGGCCGACATAAAGGTGAAGGGCGTCGGGTTTGATTCCACCCCGGAAGCCGTAAAAATAGATCCCAAAAAACTGGCCGAGGCAGAAAAAGAAGTTGAAGCCTTGTTTTGTTTTTCCAACCAGGATCATCCCGTCGTAATCGAATTGATGCGTTTATCCAGCCTCAACCGATTGAAAAAAATGCCGGGGATGGGGCATGTCAATGTCAAATAACCCACAGGATTTTATCAAGGGATCTGTTCGACTGTCTGCCCTTCCCGAAATCTATTTCAAGATCAATGATGCCATAAATGACCCTGAGAGTTCGTTTGGCGATGTTGCGGAAATTATCAGCAACGATGTTTCGCTCTCCGTTCGATTATTGAAAATTGTCAACAGTTCCTTTTATAATTTTCCATCAGAAATTGACACCATATCGCATGCGATTTCCATTGTGGGAACCCAGCAATTACGCGATCTGGCGTTGGCAACGATGGTTTTGACCGCCTTTGAAGGTATTCCAGAGGACTCCATCGATATGCAAGACTTTTGGCGGCACAGCGTTGCCTGCGGCGTTTCCGCCTGGGTCATTGCCATCAATTGCCGTGAGGCCAATCCTGAGCGTTATTACCTGACAGGGATTTTACACGATGTGGGCAGATTGATTATTTTGGAGAGTCATCCGGAAAAAGCGCGGGAAATCATGGAACGGTGTCGATCCGAAAATAAAATTATTTTTGAAGTAGAACGGGAAATTCTGGGGGTTGATCATGGCCCTGTAGGAGCCGCGCTATTGACATCCTGGAAACTCCCGCCTGCTTTAGCGGAAGTGGTCAAGAATCATCACAATCCATTGGAAGGCACCGAGTTCCCAACGGAAACGGCAATCTTGAATCTGGCCGATATTTTTGCCAAGAGCATGGAATTGGGTTCCAGTGGAGACCCGTTGATTCCTCCTATGTTGCCGGAGGTTTGGGAAAAAACCGGAATGGACGTAAATTCCCTGGCTTTGTTATGGAACCAGATCGAAAATCAATTTAATGAAACGATCAAAATATTTTTTCCCGATTGAGTATCATGGACAATAGAGACATGGACGAAGATTCTCAGGAAAAAATTAAATCCCGGATGGAATACCTTGAAAAAATGAATAGCTGGTATTTCATTGCATTACAGAGATTGGCTTCTTTAGGAGACCTTCATAAAGATGTCAAGTTGTACCGGGACCCAAAATTCCTTTTTGTAACCGCCCGGAATTATTTGAAGCAGCTTCTGGAGTTTCGAACCCTGGCTTTTTATCTGGTGGATGAATCGGATAACCATTTTTTGCTCAAGGATTGCCACCCGGAGTCGGATAGGGACCTGATTGAAAGGGAAACGCATTACCAGATTGAAAAAAGAAATTTTGCCTGGGCGTTGCGGCTCAATCGCCCCTTGATTGTGCAGGAGCAGAACTCACACAATGAAATCATCTTGCATACAGTAGCCACCAAAACGCGGGTTGCAGGAATGTTTGTGGGACGATTTAAAAAAAATATTCACAAGATTCCAATTGAACAACTCAATTTAATTTCCATCATTCTTTCCAATACGGCTTATGCGATTGAAAACGGTTCCCTCTACAAATTTGTCCGGGATCAAAATACAAACCTGGAGCAAACCGTCAAAAAGCGAACTCGGACTCTTGAGAATAAAACCAGGAAATTGAAAAAGGAAATTGAAGAACGGACAAAAATTGAGGAAGAACTTAAACGCAGCAATCAGGATTTGCAGGATTTTGCCTCCATTGCATCGCATGATTTGCAGGAACCCCTTAGAAAGGTAATCATGTTTGGAGACCGGTTGAATGCTCAGTTTTCGGCGAAAATGAACGAAAAGGCCTTGGGCTATCTTGAACGGATGAGCAATGCCGCCGCCAGAATGCAAATACTGATCGACGAGCTACTTCTATTTTCCAGAGTCAGCAGTAAAGCAAAACCTTTTACAGCGACGAATTTGGAAAAAATCGTTCATGAAGTTTTATCGGATTTGGAAAGTCGGCTCAACCGGTCCTCAGCGAAGATAGTTATTGAAAATCTTCCAACGGTTGAGGCAGACGGGATTCAGATGCGGCAATTATTTCAAAACCTGATCAGCAACGCGTTAAAATTTCATAAAAAAGATATTCCTCCCGAAGTTTTGATCCAAGGCCATGTGAATGGTTTCGGCGCCTGTGAAATTATTGTTCGTGATAACGGGATAGGGTTCGATGAACAATACGCCCAGCGAATTTTTAAACCCTTTGAACGTTTGCATGGAAGAAGCGAGTACGAAGGAACGGGCATGGGACTGGCAATATGCCGAAAGATCGTCAAACGTCATGGCGGGTCCATTGGCGTTAAAAGCCGACCCAATGAAGGTTGCGAGTTTTCGATAACCCTGCCTTTAAAGCAAGTCAAAAAATAAGCCCTGATAGGCTCTTCCTTCCTTTTGGAGGTTTGGAGGCACAAGCTGGCCAGCGTAGCGCTGGACCCAATATTGACGTACGATGGGTTTATGGCTTTTCGGAGCTGGTGAGCGGAGCGAGCGTCAGCCCCACATTTCCTCCCGCTTAGCGGGCGTGAGCAAGTCCGCCCTCCGCGGAGGAGTCTGCCCATCCATTCTCTGACTTCCCGCATGATCCAATCCCCCGTCGCTGACCAAAACCAGGATAAAACTCCCTGGAATTAGGCAACCGTGTTTGAATTTGCTAAAATCATGGCAAGTTGGACGGTCCACGTGAACTCAACAGCACCTTTTTAAGGAATTAAGAGTTTGATCAATCGCCGCGACATTGAACAAATGGAGCAGAAAATGCTGGTCCCCTACGCCATCAAAAGCGGCGAGAGCGAAGGGCGGCAACATCGTGAGGAAGAGCATCCTTACCGGACCCGTTTTCAGCGCGACCGCGACCGTGTGATTCATTCATCCGCCTTCCGCCGGCTGGAATATAAAACCCAGGTATTTGTTTATCATGAAGGAGACTATTACCGCACCCGGTTGACCCATTCGCTGGAAGTGGCGCAAATCACCCGCTCCATCTGTAAATCCATGCAGTTGAACGAGGACCTTGCCGAAGCCATCGCGCTTTCGCATGACCTGGGGCATCCTCCTTTTGGCCATACCGGGCAAAATGTGCTCAACCAGATGATGAAAGACTATGAGGGGTTTGAACACAACAAACAGAGTCTGCGGATTGTAAAACTTCTGGAAAAAAGGTATCCGGAATTTGCAGGACTCAATTTGACCTGGGAGGTTTTGGAAGGAATCAGCAAGCACAAGAAAGATGCGGAAAATCCCATTTTCCAGAGGGAAGGCTTCCGCTACCCGTCCCTGGAAGCGCAGGTGGTGGATTTCGCGGATGGGATCGCTTACAACGCGCATGACCTGGATGACGGAATCACTTCCAGCCTTCTGGATATCGGCAAACTCCGGGAAGTGGCGTTATGGCGGGAAAATGAAAAACTGCTGGATGATATGTACACGAATCTGGACTTCAAACTAAAAAAATATCAGATTGTACGCAGAATCATCAATGACCTGATAACGGATTTCAGGGAGCACACTCTGCAAAAATTGGAGGAATTGAATATTAAAACTCCCGACGACATTCGTTGCGCCCCGCAACGGGTGGCGGGTTTCGCTCCCGAAATGGATGCAAAAAACAAGGAACTGAAAAATTTTCTGTTCAAGAATATGTATACCCATCGCAGAGTCATGCGGATGGAGTTCAAAGCCGAACTTTATCTGACGAAGATTTTTAATGCTTATAAAAAGTTGCCAGGGCTATTGCCCGAATCATCCGGCAATCCCGATTCCGGGGATTCTCTGGAGAGAAAAATCTGCGACTATGTTTCGGGAATGACCGACCGCTACGCGATAAGCGAATACAAAAAACTTTTCACTCCGGACGAGCGTGATTAGCAATTTCCTGAAATCTT
>JADFGI010000121.1 GCA_022567815.1 Nitrospinota bacterium | reverse complement strand
CTCCCAGAGAAACAACAATTGGTAAACTTTATTCTTTCAAATGAGGTGATTCCAGAAGATCTCGAATTAGGACTTCAAACTGCTAAGCGTATTAAAGCCATTGAACAATTCGAAGCAATGCTTAGAGACGACTCGGTCGAAGCACAATGGCAAAAATGGTTCAAAAAAAATAGCTGGATTTTAGGAAGTGATTTTGTCCGAATTCTTGATGAAAGGTTTGTTGACACCCAGAACATCACAGATTTTTTGATGGAAGCTTATGATGGGTTCTTGGATTTAATAGAAATAAAACGCCCAGAAGGTAGAATGTCATTTTGGGCTAATTCACCAGATCATGGAAATTACGTTCCCTCTTTAGATTTAATTAAGGCAGTAACCCAAGCATCATCATATATATACGAGGTTGAACGTGAAGCTAATAGCGTCAAGTTTTTGGAGCGTGTTGATGGTGTCAAAACGATAAAACCGCGCTGTATTCTAATTTTTGGCCGATCACATGATTGGAATTCTAAACAAATAGAAGCATTTCGGATACTTAACTCTGGATACCACAATCTATCTATATTGACTTATGATCATGTTCTTAAGCGTGCAAAGAGAATTATTGGTCATACTACTTAATAAAAGAAAGGCCCCAATTGGCCGACTGTTGCCAATAGCAGACCTTTTCCGAGCGTCCGCTTTGGGGGAAATTTCAATCATGGAAAGTAAACATGGCAATGAGGAGCACCACAATAAAGGTAACGAACAACACCCACATCACTATGATCTGTCAGCCGGACCCGCAAAAGGTTGGATATTTAAACCAACACAACATCTTGGAGAGATTCACCTTTTCTTCGTCGTGTGACCTGCACCGTTATCTTACGGTCCAGCCGATTCAAAAACGCAAACAACCGTTCCTGGGAAAACAGCGTATAGCGGCCATTCATCAGGTTCGACACTTCCGGCTGTTTGATGTTCAAGAGTTTTCCAATTTCCCGTTGCTTGAGTTTTTTCTTTTCAAGGATCATCCGTACAGAATGGCCGAGTTTGGCCCGTGTTAACAGTTCTTCGGAATCATCCAGGCCTAAATCGGCAAATACATTTCCAGAACCTTCTTCAAAAGCTATTTTCCGGTTTTTCTTCATGACTGTTTTTCCTTTTCTATGTCCACGGCATCTTTATAGCGCCGTACGATCATCTCCACATCCAGCTTGGACGTTTTTCGACCTTTCGGCGCTTTCTTCTGAAAGGCATGCAGAACATAAACACGTTTGCCAATCTGCACAGCATACACGGTGCGGTAGGTGTTGGTTTCGAAGCGGGTAACGATTTCCAGAACCCCGCTGGCTACACCTTTAAACGGTTTGGCATGTGGAGGTTTGGTTCCTTTTTGAACATCAAAAAGCGCCGCTCCAATATCCTGTCTCACTTCCTGTGGAAACGATTGGACCAGTTTCCGCGCATCTCCCACCCATACCACTGGCTTTATATTGTCTTCGCTCATACTACTTCCCATAGTATAAGTAATTACTTATAATTACAAGGAAATTATTTCAATCCTGGAAGGTAAACATGGGGATAAGTTAGGATATTCGGGTTTGTCTGCGTCCCGCAATGAGGACAATTGGTTGTAACTCCCGTAACGTCCGTTCCGCATTCACGACACTTCGGGCTATTCAGAAAACCCTACGGTTCCAGGGTCACGTAATACCCATTTATTCCACGCTGAACCAGAAGGAGGGCGCTGTCGCGGTTGCCGGCTTCCAGAATGGCTTTATTGAAGTCTTCCTCGCTGCGGATTTTATTCTGATTGAGCTGACGAATCACGTCTCCCGGAACAAGCCCGATTTGGCCGCTGGCGCTATTGCGAACCACCTGGGTCACGACCACCCCTTTTCTTGTCGATAACCGAAACTTTCTCACCGCCGCGTCATTGATTCCCTGAATGCGCAGTCCCAGCCAGTTCAAGGCAAATTCCGCAACTTTTTTTCTGGGAATGGCTTTTACCTGAAGGCGGATGTCTTTCTCCCGCCCATTCCGGAGAATACTGAACTTGATCGTGTTGCCCACGGAATAAGATCCGACTCTCTGCTGATACTCCAGTTTTTTGCTGATTTCATGGTTGTCTAATTGGAGGACAACATCGCCCTGTTTGATTCCCGCCCGATGAGCGGGGCTATCGGAAAAAACTTTGGTCACCAAAACCCCCCGTTGTCGATCCAACTTGAAATAGCGGAGCAGTTCCGGGGTCATATCCTGAACGGAAACGCCCAGCCAACCGCGCCGGACCTTACCGTAATTGATCAAATCCTTGATGATGCGTTTCGCATTGTTAATGGGAATGGCAAATCCGATGCCCTCCGCCTTCTGATATATCGCCGTGTTGATGCCGATCAACGATCCATTGATATTCAGCAACGGCCCGCCGCTGTTTCCAGGATTGATGGAAGCATCGACCTGGATGAAGTCATGATAGACAACATTTTTCCCGGCTTTAATAGAACGGTTGAGGGCACTGATGATTCCGGTCGTCACCGTGTGCTGGAGACCGAAGGGATTGCCGATGGCAAGCACCGTTTCACCAATCATCAGATCATCGGAACGGCCCATTTCGACAAAAGGAAGCGGCTTCTCGGAATCGATCTTGATCACTGCCAGATCGGATCTCCTGTCCGCCCCCACCAAATGGGCCTCGAACTCGCGTTTATCAATCAGCGTCACCTTGATCCGCACTGCCTTGCCGATCACATGTTCATTGGTCAGGATGTAGCCGCGTGAATTGATGATGACCCCGGATCCCAGGCTCCGACGCGGTTGGCTGAATTTTGGCATTAAATCTTTAAAAAACCGGTCGAAGATACTATTGCCAAATTGGTTGCCCCCAAAACCCCTGAACGGATTCCTCCGCTTGGGCGGCGCCTCTTCGGTATATATGTTGACCACCACCGGGCCGACTTTTTCAATGGCGCGAACCAGCGGCGTTCTTCGGTTGGATTCAGCGTGCGCGAAACAGAAGGAAGGGTTCAGCAAAATAAACCCCAGCAGGAGGGCGATAAAAACCGCAGACTTTTTCATAGGGGATAATTGCATAAAGAAAAAATTGATTGTGCTGGCGGACCGGAATCGGCCCGCCAACATTTCAGATGGATAGAATAAAGGAAGGGGAAAACAAAAGAATCCTTATCCAATTTTTACAGCAATAAAAATGGTGCTTCCACCACGGCGGACAAGAAACAAAACGGTACTGCCCTTTTTGGCTCCTGAGGTGATTTTGTTGTAATCCTCGACGGTATTGATCGGAGCCCGATTGATTTCCGTTATCACGTCACCCCTGCGGACTCCCGCTTCACCAGCGGCTCCGCCTGCCGTGACATCGGAAACAAGAACTCCATCCCTGGAATCCAGGTTGAGGCTCTTCATCAGTTCCGGAGTGATATCCTGCACTTGCATTCCCACCGGATCAATTTTCGCGACAACCACCCCTCCCGCGTCTTTAAGGACTTCGATGGTGATATCGAATACTTTTACTTTGCCATCGCGGACAACTTCTACTTTCACTGCCCGCCCAGGGATCGTCATGGCCACAATCTTGGGCAAGACTTCCATTTCATCGACGGGTTGGTTGTCAAAGCGGACGATCACGTCACCACGCTTGATGCCGGCCTTGAAGGCGGGGCCGTCTGGAATCACGTCTCCCACCAAAGCGCCCTTGGGATCTTTCAGTCCAAAGGATTTGGCAAGATCAGGAGTGATTTTCTGGATCATGACACCCAGCCAACCGCGGGTCACGTTGCCTTTCTCTTTAAGATCCTTGAGAATGCTCTTGGCAATATTGATGGGAATGGCAAAACCGATGCCGACATTACCGCCTGAATTCCCGGAAATAATTGCGGTATTAATGCCAATGACATCGCCCTTGATATTTATCAAAGGTCCGCCGCTATTGCCGGGGTTGATGGAAGCATCGGTCTGGATAAACTCGTCGTACGGTCCCGCCCCGATGTTGCGGCTGAGGGCGCTGACCACGCCCACCGTGACCGTATGGCTCAACCCGAAAGGATTGCCGATCGCCATGACCCATTCACCCACCTCAAGATTTCCCGAATCTCCCAGCTTCAAAAAAGGAAACGGTCTCTTACCTCCGTTCTCACGGGAAATTTTGATCAAGGCTATGTCGGTCTTGGAATCGGACCCGATCAGTTCTGCTGTATATTCCTTATCATCTTCCAGAGTAACGGTGATTTCTTCCGCTCCCTCAACCACGTGGAAGTTGGTGAGAATGTAACCCTCTTGGTCGATGATGAATCCAGAACCCGTGCCTCCTCTGGGGCGTTGATCGGGGCGCTGTCCGAAAAACCGGTCGTAAAAATCCTTGAAAGGATCAGGGGCTCCCTTCTCCCTCGGGGAAGGGGGCCTGAATTGCCTGGTAACCGGTTTGGGTTTGGTCTTGGCGCTCACATTGACCACCGCCGGATTCTGCTTTTTGGCGATTTCAACAAATAAATTACTTGCCAGAGGCACGGTATCACTACTCAAAGCGAATGCCCGATCCAAAAAGGCTGAGCCTCTGTCACTATTTCCGAAGGAAATGGGAAAGAGCAATGCTCCCGCGAGAAGAAGAACAAAAGAGTTTTTGACGATGTTTAAATTCATGTGTGACCTCATTTTCCGATCCATATTAATGATAACGTTTATCCCTTTTCTATAAGGGTTTTTCCCGCATTTTCTGACGCTGGGCGCATGGAGATATGTTCTCCGATAAAACCCTAATTTAATTAACCTATATAATAAGCTACTAAATCCGATATTAAATTTAAGTTAAAGCCGGATTAATTTTTCTTAATATCACCAGCCAGCGCCAGCGTAACGCTGGCTCCTCCGCGGACGGCGAGTTTGCTCACGCGGTTAAACGTTTTTTTGAGGCCAGGGAGCGAAGCGTACCCCTTGTATGTATTCAGGGCCCCGCGTAGCGGGTTGCTCCAGCCAACCAACTCGAAAAAAGTGTTGCATTGAAATATTATAAAGAGCCCCAAACTGTTTTACAACCTCCATTTCCGCAAAGGATTTGCCTTCGCAGAATTACTTATTGACTCGAAGGATAAGATAACAGATAATTAATCAACAAGTTCGAGATTCACCCCGGAAACTCGACCAGGCGGGAGATCTTTAAAATATCCTCCACAGAACCGCAATTATAGCCTAAAGTGACACTTTTAATGAAATGTTTTCCTGGGAATCGTTTTACCGTCCGCCGAAAAATCCAGGCCAGGCTCTTGAGAATCATCCGCATGAGTCGTTTTTGATAAACCAAAGTGTTTCCCCTACAGGTTCAACCAATGAGTTTTTTTTTAGCCGCCCTGGGATTGATGATGGTGTTTGAAGGCATTCCTTATTTTTGCTTTCCCACGAAGGTAAAATCTTTCGCCCGCATGATCCCGGAGATTCCAGACAACACTTTGCGCATCATCGGTTTTGCACTCATGCTGATTGGATTATTAATCGTTTATTTTGGGAGGTCCCTAGCTGAAAATGTATAATCGAATTTATAACCTGTTTTTTGTTTTAACGGCGTCTTTCGCTCTGTTTGCCATAACCGGATGCTCCTTGATGACCCCGGCCCCTGGGGATTCCGCTGATTCCGAGGCAGGATATACCGATGTGGCTCACCCTTTCACGGATGTGCCCGTCCCTTCCGGATTCAATGCTGATCGGTCCAAATCCTTTATTTATGAATCCGGTAGCGGAGCAATCAAGGTGGGTCGTTTGTACTATTCTGGCTGGCACAATCCCCAAGAAGTGGTGAATTATTACCATAATGCCATGATTAATAAAGGTTGGAAGATGGTCAACGCCATGGAACACGACGGAATGATCTTGAATTACCAGAAAAAGACCAGAGTATGTACCATCATCATCACGGATACGTTCCTGAAAACCTACCTGGAAATTCAAGTTGGACCAAAATAATTTCCCGCATGATGGTATAATTTCCTATTCTTATTCCTGAGCGTCTGGTCAGTTGCCGTTCAAACCAGCGTAGCGCTGGACCAGATACTGACGTTCGATGAGTTTATGGCTGAATGAATCTTGCTTCATACAGAATTTTTCATCCTGATATTTTTTTCCCAGGGCTCGTGAGCGGAGCGAGCGTCAGCCCCTCTTTTCCTCCCGCGTAGCGGGTTAAACAATGTCTGAGACGGGTCCCTTGTCAAGGCAACTCATACTGGATTTCCCTTCGCGCCCCGAGTTTAAATTTTCCAACTTTGTGAAATCGGAGGGTTCCCGGTTTGCCTTGCAAGCCGCCCGGCAAATTTCATCGTCTACAGACCTTCCCTACAACACGCTTTATCTCTATGGTGGCAGGAACCTGGGGAAAACACATCTGTTGATGGCCATCGGCAATTCCGTGTCTGAAAATTTTCCCGACAAAAAAATAATTTTCATCAATGGCCAGGACTTTGTCCGAAAATTTGCGGAAGAAAATACGCAGGAAATCACTAAAAATCTCAGCCGGTTGCTGGAGTCCGACTATTTTCTTTTGGATGACGTGGATCTGATTTCAGGAAAACCATCGGCGCAGGAAAAGCTGTATCACGTTTATAATACCTTGCATGAAAAAAACAAAAAATCCATTTTCACAGGCCGCAACCGACCAGAACAGTTTAGCGACATGGAACCCTATTTGAAATCACGGTTCCAGTGGGGCATGACAGCGGAAATCAAACCCATCGACGATGAGACCACGGCCAAGATAATCGCCAAACTTGGAAAGGATGTCGGATTGGGCATCCCACAAAAAATCATCAACTTCCTGCTGACTCACATTCCCAGGGACTTTACGTCCATCCAAACCGCTGTGGATAAAATCAACAAGGAATCATTCGCCCGAAAAAGCAAAGTGACCCTCCCCCTTGCCAAAACGGCATTGAACCTGCCCTGAGTATACGAAAGATGAATATCGCGACCCTGTTGGACCAGATTGCAGAAGAAATCCCTCAAGCTCCCGCTGTCATCGTTCCCTGGAAAAAACAGTCCATCAATTTTCAGGAACTTCATGAGGAAAGTGGCCGCCTGGCATCGGGTCTCATCCGGTCAGGAATTGCAAAGGGCGACCGCGTTCTTCTGCTTGTCCCTTTCAGCCTTGACTTCATCACCCTGTCGTTTGCTCTGTTTAAATCCGGCGCGGTCCCGGTTTTAATTGACCCCGGATTGGGAAGAAAAAACACGCTCCAATGTATAAGGCAAGCCCAACCCAAAGTCATGATAGCCATTCCCAAGGCACATGCCGCGCGAAAGGTATTCCCAAAACCGTTCAAGGATATCGAAATCTCCATCACAGTGGGTTGGCGCTGGTTTTGGGGCGGTGATACCCTCAACAAGGTCAGGAAACTGGGAGAGAAAATCTTGCCTCCTGAAGATATGGGAGCAAATGATCCGGCGGCCATTCTTTTCACCAGCGGAAGCACCGGACCCTCCAAGGGGGTCCTTTACACTCACGGCATGTTTTGTCATCAGATAGAAGTTTTGAAATCCTGCTATGGAATTCAACCGGGAGAAATCGACCTGCCAACGTTTCCTCTCTTTGGCTTGTTCAGTACCTGCATGGGCATGACGTGCGTCCTCCCCGAAATGGATTTCACCAAACCCGCACAGGTGAATCCGGAAAAAATAATAAAACCCATTCAGGACTATGCCATCACCAACAGTTTCGGGTCACCGGCGCTATGGAATACTGTGAGCAAGTATTGCATCCGTAAAAAAGTTCGTTTACCCTCCCTGAAACGAATCCTGATGGCCGGGGCTCCGGTGCCGGGGAATATGCTCAAACGGTTTGACAAAATTATCGACGATGATGCGGAAATTCATACTCCCTACGGGGCGACGGAAGCCCTTCCGGTCACTACGATAAGAAGAAAAATAATTCTGCAGGAAACCTGGGAAAAAACCCAACGGGGCATGGGTATTTGCGTGGGCCGTCCCGTCCCCGGTATTAAACTTAAAATCATAAAAATCACGGATGATCCTATCCCAAATTGGGAAACCGGTTTGGAACAACCTCCGTTAGAAGTAGGCGAAGTCGTGGTCCGGGGCCCCTGGGTCACGCGCCAATACTTCAACGCCCCGAACAATGCCAACCAGCTCGCCAAAATCGCTGATGGTGACGACTTTTGGCACAGAATGGGGGATTTGGGATGGCTGGACGATCAAGGCCGGTTATGGTTTTGCGGAAGAAAGGGACAGCGCGTGATCACCAAAACGGAAACCCTTTACACCCTGCCCTGTGAGGCCATTTTCAATATTCATCCCAAAGTAAAGCGCTCGGCCCTGGTGGGTGTGGGAGAAAAGGGCGACCAGGAAGCGGTCATCGTCGTGGAACCGGAGGACCCCGATTTGATAAACGACTCCAATGACCGGGAAGTCTTCAT
>JADFGI010000120.1 GCA_022567815.1 Nitrospinota bacterium | reverse complement strand
AGAACAACCATGGTCCGGCGGCTCCACTGATCGCCTGCCACACAGGAACCCTTTGTCACCTGCTGGGGATGTTTTCAACCCCGCAGGAAGGATTCGATACCGCCCAAAATATTTTAAGCAACGGAAAATGCTATTCCCGGTTGATGGAGTATCTGGAAGAAATCCGGTGACCATCGGGTCTAACCGGAGGCGATACCATAAAGGAAGAACAAAAAACAGGGTTTACGATCAAAACCGCAAACCCTATATCCGATCAAATAAAATGGCGGGGTCGACGGGACTCGAACCCGCGGCCTCCGGCGTGACAGGCCGGCGTTCTAACCAACTGAACTACGACCCCGCTATCTTATTCAATGTGAAAATCAATTCTATCCGTTTTTTCTTCCCAACATCAAAAGCGGCGAAAATGCTCAATCCGAAACAAAAAACGCTTCACGTCGTGAGCAAACCCGCCCTCCGCGGAGGAGTGGGCGAAACAGGGCTCGAACCTGTGACCCCCGGCTTGTAAGGCCGGTGCTCTCCCAGCTGAGCTATTCGCCCTTTTAAAAAATCCACTTTTGCGAGGATAAAACCCAAAAACCGGAATGCGGGAGTATAGTAACGCGTTTTTTTCCTGTCAAGAAAATTCATTCCCACCAGTGGGTTTTATGCCCCGCCCCGCAACGCGGGGAGGAAATGCTGAGCAGACGTTCACTTCGATCACGAGCCCCCAGGAATCTTAAGTTAGCAGAGAAAGTTGTTGCCATTCGGGGCCAGCTCAGGCTGGCCGCTTGTAGCGGGGGCGTTTTTTTACCAGCCTAATTTCCAATATAAATCCGCCGGGAAATTTTGAAGACAATTATAAATGATTGACACTTAATTTCCATCACTATATTATGATTTTTTGAAGGAGGTTATTTTCTCGATCCTGCACCAATGGCGGTTCTTTTTACAGGCTTTAACGCTCTCTTCCATGAGTGACGGCAACAAACATGAGAAGACAAATTTTATCCTTTCTAGATACCCTTCCGGTCAAGGAACTTTTAAAATTTCGGGAAGTTCTGAACAAACTCATCGAAAGCAAACTGCAAAAACAATTGGGGAGAAGAAAAAGCCAACGAGCCAAGGTGAAGATTTCCGCAACCGCAAATATCGAAAGAGAAACGGAGTTTTTTCACAAAGAGCATAAAATAACGATTCTCGATTTATCCACCAACGGTTTGCTGTTTACCACGGCGGCTCCCATCATCAACAACGATATCCTGTCGGTCACATTTCGTTCCCCCAACAATGGGGAACAGAAAAATATCAATTGTCAGGCGGTTCGCGTCAAAGAAACAAATCAAAATTCCTATTGGGAATACAAGGTCGGCGCCAAGGCGGTGGACCAGCAAACCGTCCGCGCCTACAGGGAAATGCTTAAAAACCGCGGAAGATTTTAAGGGCGCCTCGAAAAATAAAATATTTTCATGAGCCTGCCCCCGGATGTCCGAGGGTAAATGATAGCAAACCGGAGGTTCCCTTAAATAATTTCACCAATCAATTCTGGTCATCCACAGTTCTCACCGGGCCGGAAATCAGACCGCACATCTTAATTCTTTATGGCCCTTTCCGACATTTTTTCACACCTTATCGAATTGACGAGCAACGTTACCGATGCTTATGCGACGGTTTTGTATTCCGCGAATAATGAGGAAGAAACATATCAATTACGGGAATATTTTTCCTTGAATCCCAACCTGGCGCCACCAGCCACAGTCCCATTTGGCGAAGGTCCCATCAGCAAGACGGTTGCCAGTCAGAAACCGCTGGTCATTGATTACTTTGATCCCGAAGCCACCGAACTGGAAATATTCAATAAAATAGAGGATTTGAAAAGTTTTCTCATTGTCCCGGTCATTCATAATGAACCGGAAGGCGTACTGGTGATCGCCACAAAAGAAGCGTATGGCTTTTCTCCAAAATTACAAAAGATTGTCGGCGGGTTCGCCGAACAGATCGCCTGGCACTTGTTCCAGCAAAAACAATCGACCCATCAGCCCGAAAAAACAGGGTCCGCTCTCCCGGAAATAAACGCCTTCCTGCGGTTCCTGGCAGAATCACCAGACAAGGACAGCGTTGCCAAACGGTTGATCGAGATACCCCCATCCCTTCTGCAATGCGATGCAGTCGCCGTCATCCGGTTCGACGGAAATGGCATGGGGAAAATCTGGGAGCAGAGAGGATTTACTGAAGATCCCTCGCAATATGCAGTGACCCTTGGGACGGGAATTGTCGGGACCTGCGCCCAAAGCCGCACCCCCATTATCCATACTAACTTTGAAAACAATCTGATGGCTTTGTTTTCTTCAAACGAAAATACCGGAGCCATCAAATCGGTTGCCGCCACGCCTATCCTGCACGAAAAGCGTTTGCTTGGCGTACTGGTTTGCGGGTCATTGGCAATGAATGGATTGTCTCAGCTCGATCTTGATAAATTGACCCTGATCGCCTCGGGGGCGGCTTCTTCCCTGATCTTTACGGAAGCAAAGAGTGAACGGGAAAATGAAAAAAACCGGGACCCGATCACCGGAATTTATAATCACCGGTTTTTAATCAACTATCAACGGGCGATCTCCGATAAAATTTTCAGCGGAACCTATCCAGTCTTTTTTTTGACCGTTCAGTTGACTAATTTACCGTCTCTTTATGAAACCCACGGGGTTCGAGGCGGAGATTCTATTTTTCGAGGCCTGGTTTCTCTGATTTCCAAAAGTGTGCCTTCGCCAAAAAATATTTTTAAATATTCCGACAACTCCATTCTGATCATGATTTTGAAAAGAAACCGCGAGGAAGTGGATTCCATCGAATCTCGATTGAAAAACCTGTTCAATGACAAATCCCTTTCCGTCAATGGAATCTCAGTACGGGTAGAAACCGCATGGGGTCTTTCTTCATACCCTGAAGAGGGAGAAGACCTGCATGACCTTATCGGCCTGTCCTGGGCCAGAACTTCTCAACCTTCAAAAATGACGCCATAATCGTGAACTTTCTAAACAAACTTTTCGGCTGGTTTTCAGCCGACCTGGCCATGGACCTTGGAACAGCCAATACCTTGATTTACGCCAAGGGAAAAGGCATTGTCCTCAATGAACCTTCTGTCGTTGCCGTGAACACCAATGAGCAAAGGGTGGAAGCTGTGGGTTTTGAAGCAAAGCAGATGTACGGAAGAACGCACTCCCAAATCGAGGCTATCCGGCCCATGAAAGACGGAGTCATCGCCGACTTTGACGTCACCAACACCATGATCAATTACTTCATCAAAAAGGTGTTGAAAAATCAGCGCTTCGTCAAGCCCAGGATGGTTGTGGGCATCCCCACCTGCATAACCCAGGTAGAGAAGAAAGCGGTGATCGACGCTTCCATCATGGCCGGAGTCCGCGAGGTCCATCTGGTGGAAGAGCCGATGGCCGCCGCCATCGGCGTGGGCATTCCCACCCACAAACCTGAAGGCAATATGGTGATCGACATCGGCGGAGGCACGACCGACGTTGCGGTGATCTCCCTTTCGGCCATTGCTTACGGCGAATCGGTCCGCCTGGCCGGAGACGAAATTGATGAGGCGATTGTGCGTTATATGAGGATCGCCCATCACCTGAATATCGGCATATTTGAAGGGGAACGCGTGAAAATGGCGATCGGAAGCGCCTACCCCCTTTTAAAAAAACTGACCACGGATGTCAAGGGGCTCAATGTGAAAACAGGCGTTCCCATGTCCCTTGCCATTGATGACGAAGAAATCCGCGAAGCCATGAAAGAACCTGTCGCCACCATCATTACCATCGTGCTAAGGGCCCTGGAGAAAGTTCCCCCCGAACTGTCTGCGGATATTCATTCCAACGGCATCTACCTGACCGGAGGGGGCGCTCTCATCCGGGGATTGGACAAACTGATAGAAGAAAAAACCTCGCTCAAAGTATATACCCCCGAAGATCCCCTGCTCAGCATCTGCAAAGGCGCCGGCGCTATCCTGGACAATTTTTATGAAATGAAAAAAGTTTGCATCTATTGATTCCACTTGGGTAGAATAGTGACATTCGCAATGGACGACCCCGCCGCAAGTGGCCAGCGTGACGCTGGACCCAGTGTTAACGTGCGACCAGCCTGAGGGCTGGATCAAATATTAACGCGCTATGGATTTATGGCTTTTCGGGGCTCGTGAGCACAGCGTACCCCTTGTATGTTTTCAGGGCCTCGCGTAGCGTCAGGCCCAAGCTTCCTCCCCACGTAGTGGGGCGGGGCGGAATTAAATCTGTATCTAAATGGGAAATCAAATCAGCCGGTGTTGCAAAGAATGCGGAACGCAAGTGGATCACCTTCCCACTTTGGTGGAATATGAGGGGCAGGAAATATTTTTGTTTGATCCGGTCATCTGCAAAAATTGCCTTCTGAATCTGTGCGACACTTTTTCCGTTAAGTGCGAAAATTGCGGGGGATCCATCCCGCCCTACTCCCAGGTGGGGGTACTAAAGGCGGACAATGGACAAAGGCAATTTGTCCACATGAATATTACCTGCTCCACCGTGGGCAGCGCATTTTACGGTTACTGGGGAAAAGGTAATCTACACCATTTTATCGAGATAGAAGCATGTTAGAAGTTCAATTTGAAGACCAGAATAGAACCTTCCAGGTAGAACCCGGAGCCAATTTGCGGGAAGCCGCCATCCAGAACAAGTTGAGCGTATACTCCCACGTTTTCAAAATTTTAAACTGCAGGGGCCGGGGTCTATGCACTACCTGCAGGGTTGAAATCGTTTCCGGAAAAGTCGACCCCAGAAACGACATCGAAAAGGAAAAACTCAAAGACAAAGCCCCCGAAATTCGTCTCGCCTGCCAGCTAACGGTGAACGACAACCTTGTGGTACGCACCCACGTTTAGCTCAAAATCCGCTCCCCCCTCCTTCCCGATGCAAATCTGTTAACTGATTAAAACATGGGCACTTATCACGTCCATTGGGGATAGCTTCATGCCTTTATGGAAAAATCGGTAATTTTTCATTAAAATTGTGAATATATTTTAATCCGTATTGGGTTAAAACCATTTGACAATCAATCACCGGCATTTCACAATATCCGATGACTTCAATTGAAAAAAACCTGCTGGTGGTGATTCACTTTCAGGCGATGGAAGAATATCCTGATGAGTGCTGTGGGGTTATCTTGGGCAATCCTCAAAACAGTGATGAGGATATTGTCTTTCGGTGTATCAATATTCAAAATCAGTTGCATGAAAATGATCCTGAAAATTACCCCAGGGATGCGAAAACGGCTTTTACCATAGATCCCAGGGATCTGTTGGCTATTGAAAAGAAATCAAGAACCAACGGATGGACCATTAAGATGTTTTATCATTCCCATCCTGAGCACGATGCCTATTTTTCCGATGAGGATAAAAAAATGGCGCTTTCGGATTTGGGCGAACCTTGGTATCCCGATGCCATCCATCTGGTGGTTTCAGTGTATAATGGAGAAATAAAAGATCAGGCCCAGTTTGCCTGGGACCCTGGAAAAAAAACCTTTGAAGAACAACCAAAAGAATCTATCTAACTAATTTAATCCATAAAAAAATTTCTATAGCTAGGAGAAACAAACATGGCACTGTTAATCAACGAGGATTGCGTCAACTGTGGTGTTTGTGAACCTGAATGCCCCAATGAAGCCATATCCGAAGGGGATGATATTTTCGTCATAGACTGGGAACATTGCACCGAGTGCGTGGGCTGGTATGAAGAGGCACAATGCGTTGAAGTTTGTCCGGTCGATTGTATTCCCAAGGATTCGGAACACGTTGAAACAAATGAAGAGTTGCTGGAGAAAAAAGAAGCCCTGGTAAACGGCAACTGATAAAACCCTACACAGAAAAACAAATCATTATGGATGCGGAAATGCAGGAAGACGTGGAAACGGTGCTGGAAACCATTCGGCCTTCGCTCATGGCGGATGGCGGAAATGTGGAACTTGTGGATATTGACGATGGCGTGGTCAAACTCCGCCTCATCGGTTCCTGCAGTTCTTGCTCCAGCTCCATCATGACTCTCAAAATGGGAATCGAACGCGCCTTGAAAAAAGCCGTTCCCATGGTCCGCTGTATCGAATCCGTAGAATAATAGTTCCAAATCCTGACCGGGTCATGGGGCTTTCTTTGATCCCGCAACTTGAGAATGTCTCGTGCCTGAATCAAATAAAAGATTGCTCAAATATCCTGCGTTCATTTTAAGTCTTCTGCTGATTTTGTTGAGCGCCACCGCAACAGCGGAAACAGAAAAGACCACCCGCGCGGTCAATTTCACCTTGCAGTCTTTAGACGGTGAGGAAATCAGCCTCGATCAATACAAGGGCAAATATCTTCTCATCAATTTTTGGGCCACCTGGTGCGGCCCCTGCAAGATGGAAATGCCTTCCCTGGAAGCTCTGTATCAGCGGTTCAAATCGGAAAATTTTGACATCCTGGCCATTTCCAACGATATGTTCGGCGCCACGGTGGTGGAGCCCTTTGTCAAGGCCCACAATCTTTCGTTTACGTTTTTATTGGACCAGCAATTGAAGGTGAGCTACCAGTATGGCGTGATCAGCCTGCCCACCACCTTCCTGATCGACCCGCAGGGAAACATCATCGGCGCGATGCATGGAGCCGAAAACTGGGCCGAACCCGGTACACTGCAATATTTCGAAAATCTGTTAAACAAAAAAAGTTGATTTATTATCCGGCGGGGTTGCACCCTACCCGATGACCATCCTTTCCAAACCGGATACGGCCTTTTCCAATACCATGAAAAAAAACCCCTTCCCACTCGCCATTTTTTATGCGGCTATTTTGGTATTTTCCCTGGGATCAAGCGTGGCGGCGGAAAGCGCAAGGGAAAACCTCCTCGAAGGCAAGATGGTTTTTATTCCCGCAGGCCATTTTATTCTGGGAACCCAGAAAACCGACGATTCCGCCGAAGCGCTTTCCATGGGAATTCCAAAACCCTGGTATGCGGACGAAACCCCGGAGAAAAAAATCTTTCTCAAAGGATTCTATATCGACCAATATGAAGTCACCAACCGCCGGTACAAAATATATGTGGACGATATTGGCGCGGAACCGCCCCAAAACTGGGAAAACAACAACTATCCCGAAGGCCGTGATAAGCATCCCGTAGCCTGGGTCAGCTGGTACGATGCCGCGAATTTTTGCCAGTGGGCGGAAAAACACCTGCCCTCTGAAAAACAGTGGGAACGCGCGGCGCGGGGAACCGGCGGAAAAAAATATCCCTGGGGAAACACCTTCGACATCAAATTCGCCAACCTTTCCCATTCAGCCGGGCAGAAAACCAAACTGGCAACCGTAGGCGCTTTCCCGCAAGGGGCCAGTGCTGAAGGGGTTCACGATTTGATCGGCAATGTTTGGGAGTGGGTCGAAAACGACTACGGCCCCTATGATGGCAATACCTACAAAAGCGATTACTACAATTCCAATCTCAAGGTCCTTCGCGGACATTCCGCCAGCGATATCGGACATTTTCCCGGAGCCACTTATCTTTCCGCCCTGGGGAAATTTGCCCGAAGCGGATACCGGCAATACGCCAATCCGGACGAACCGGCACAGGATGTCGGATTTCGATGCGCCAGTGCGGACAAAACCGCGGCCTTCCGGAAATTAACGTTCGCGGACAAAACCCTGGGAGACTCATCAAAAACTTCTCTTGATAAAATTAATCCGAATTCACAACCTTCCCAAGATTCTCTGGCCCAACAAACGCCAGCGGTCAAACAATCCATCGTCAATCCTTTCGAGGCTAAAACCAATCTGCCTCAATCAGGAATTCTGGCCCTGACCTTCCTGGCTTTCATCGCCGGAATGCTCAGTTTTCTATCGCCGTGTACCTTGCCCATATTGCCCGCATATTTTGCCGTGACCGCCCAGGCGGACCGGTCTCACTTGAGCCTGATGTCGCTGGCGTTTTTCATTGGCCTTGCCAGTTTGTTCGTTCTCATGGGAGCCTCGGCCAGCTTTGCGGGGCAGTTATTGCGTGACTACATGTTTTCCCTGGCCACCATAGGCGGTGTGCTGGTGACCATTTTTGGGGTGATGACGCTTTTCGGCAAGGGATTTTCAGGAGCCAATTTCCAGGGGAAACCCGGCTCCACCTTCTTCGGGTTTTTCCTGTTCGGCGGGGCATTCGCCCTCGGCTGGACCCCCTGCGTCGGCCCCATCCTGGCCGGCATCCTCATCCTCGCCGCTTCCGACAAAACGGTCCTGCAAGGAATGACCCTGCTTTTCTGCTATGCCCTCGGGCTGGGATTGCCCTTGATTTTGATCGCCACTTTTTGTGGCAAGCTTTCAAAAAACGGTCTGTTCTGGAGAATATTAAGAGGCAAGGAATGGGCCATCACCACTGGCGGAAAAACGTATTATCTCCACACCACCAACCTGTTC
>JADFGI010000119.1 GCA_022567815.1 Nitrospinota bacterium | reverse complement strand
TTCAATGGTTTCTTTGCGTTCTCTGCGCCTTTGCGGTAAATAATTTGTTTTGTTTTTAAGTATTGATGGCCCGTTTCCATTTTCTCCTGTAAACAAGATACAGCCCAAGGCTCATCACCGCGATGACTGCCGCATGAAGCCCAAGCGTCGCGGAATCCAATACCGACCCAAATTGAATTTTCCCCCGAATGTCCCCGGTATAGTGCTTGAGCTTTTCTCCGTACTCGAACATCAAATGCACCGTATAACTGCCATCGCGGCTCTCTGATGTCCGTTGCACCGGCACTTCAAAATATTTACTTTCGCCGGCCTGTAGCGTGAACCCCATCATCCCCTTGAATTTTTCCGCTATCACCCCTGGGGGAAGCAAAAGCATCATGCGCACATTTTTGAAAGCCGACGAATTGTTTTGCAAAAGCACTTTCAAGAACGATCCCCTGGATTCAACCACAGACTCAACCTTGCCCTCGATAGCAGAAATCACGGGTTCGCGATAATAAAAGGAATCTGTATGCAATGCGGTGAAGGGAACCGATTGCTCCATATGATTTTTGTAATGCACCATCACCACCAGCGGATAACGCCCGACCCGGACCACCGGCGGATGTTCGTTATTTTCCAGGATGACGGTTTTTCCCGGCTCCAGTTTCGGGATCATCGCCATCATCGAGTTGGTGTGATGAAAATGAAACATGGGATGGATTTCAAACAAAGGCCGGCTCCCTGTGTTTTTAAGGGTCAAAAAAACCGTCACCCCGCCCATTTCATCGACCTGACTTTTTGTCGAGACTGCCAGCGAGTTGTCTCCGGCATGGACAGCTTGCGGAATCATCAATGCCAAAAAAATAAAGAATTGCAATCTCATCCCAAAATTTCCCTCGGCAAAACAGAAAAGGTTCGCCCTTAACCAAAAAGCGCTGCACGACGTGAGCAAGTTGCCCCTCCGGCGAGGAGTCCTTCGGCAAAACAAAAAAAGTCCGCGCCCGATCCAAAGAGGGTTGGGCAACGTGAGCAAACTCGCCCTCTGCGGAAGAGTTAATTTTACCATACGCCAAATGAAAAACTGTTATTATGGGTCGATCACTTCCGAAATTTTTTCAGAGGAGACAAGCTCATGGATATTTTCTTAGTCATACTCATTCTTCTGGCCCTTTTGTTTTTCTCCGCGGTAAAAATATTGCGGGAATACGAGCGGGGCGTGATCTTTCTCCTGGGGAAATTCTGGAAAGTCAAAGGTCCAGGCCTCATCATCGTCATTCCCGGCATCCAGGCAATGGTAAAAGTGAGTCTGCGCACCGTAGTTTTGGACGTGCCGTCTCAGGACATTATCACCAAGGATAACGTGACGGTGAAGGTGAATGCCGTGGTTTACTTTCGCGTGTTGGATCCGAAAAAAGCCATCATCGAAGTTGAGGACTTCCTCTATGCCACGTCGCAATTGTCGCAGACGACGTTGAGAAGCATCCTGGGGCAAAGTCAATTAGACGATTTGTTGTCACGTCGGGAAGAGATCAACAGTCAGTTACAACAGGTCATCGATCAACAAACCGAGCCCTGGGGCGTGAAAGTGGCCAACGTGGAAGTCAAGAATGTCGACCTGCCGCAGGAAATGCAGAGAGCCCTCGCCAAGCAGGCGGAAGCGGAACGGGAACGGCGGGCCAAGGTTATCAACGCCCTGGGTGAATTCGAAGCGGCAGAAAAATTGAGCGAAGCGGCGGACCTGATCGGCGCTCATCCCCCTGCCCTGCAACTCAGATTTTTGCAGACGCTGGTGGACATGTCCACCGAGCGGAGCACCACCACCTTTGTCCCTATCCCCATGGATCTGTTCAGCCAGTTCCAAATCAGCAAACCTAAAAAGGATGAATAAGCCAGCCTGAGGGCTGGATCAAATGTTAACGTTCAATAGGTCAGGCTGGCTGAATCCTGCTTCGTGCCGCCAGCATAGTGCTGAATTTTCATCCTGAAATTTTCCCGGGAAGGTTCTTCGAGGCTCGTGAGCAAGTTCCCCCTCGCGGGGGCAGGCGTACTCTGCGGAGGAGTCAGCCCCACATTTTCCTCTAGCGTGGCGGGCGAGTTCCCTCACGTGTTGCAACGTTCTTTGTTTACAATTCGATCCTACCCCACCTTCACCTGTTCCAGCAGTTTATCGATGATATCGGCTGGGGTGATGTTTTCCGCTTCGGCTTTGAAGTTGAGGATGATCCGGTGTTCCAGAACCTGACGTGCGACACTGCGGATGTCTTCCACAGTGATGCTGACGCGTTCGTCCATCAGCGCGCGGGCTTTCGCTCCCAGTATAAGGTATTGCGAGGCGCGGGGACCTGCGCCCCAGTCGATCCATTCGTTAATGAAACCGGGCGAACTGCCGTTCTGGTTGGGGCGGGTGTTCTGTACCAAATCCACCGCATAGTGGGCGACGTGTTCCGAAACGGGAACGCGGGGAACCAGTTTTTGCAGTTCCTGCACCCGTTCGGCATCCAGCACCATATCTATCTCCGGATTGTGACCGGAGGTGGTGGAAAGGGCAATCTCAACCTCCTGTTCCCTGGACGGATAGGGAACATTGATGATAAACATAAACCTGTCCAGTTGGGCTTCCGGCAGGGGATAGGTTCCCTCGTGTTCGATGGGATTCTGGGTGGCGAACACCAGAAAGGGTTGATCCAGGTGATAGGTGTTTCCGCCAACCGTCACCTGATGTTCCTGCATGGCCTGTAAAAGTGCGGCCTGGGTTTTCGGCGGCGTGCGGTTGATTTCGTCCGCAAGGATGATATTGGAAAAAATCGGCCCCTTGATGAACTGGAACGAACGCTTGCCCGTCGCCTGATCTTCATGAAGAATGTCCGTCCCGGTGATGTCCGACGGCATCAGGTCAGGCGTAAACTGGATGCGGCTGAATTTTAAATTCAGCACCCTGGCCAGAGTGCTGACCAGAAGAGTTTTCGCCAGTCCGGGCACACCCACGAACAGGCAGTGTCCTTTGGAAAAAAGCGCGACCAGTAAATCTTCGATCACCTCATCCTGCCCAATAATGACTTTATGAATTTCCTTCACGACATCATTTTTAGCCTGCACCAACTCTTTTGCCAAATCCAGATCTTCCATATGAACCTTTCACCTCGTTGATTAATCGATATAGCCGTACAATTTTTCCTGCAGTTTTTTTTCTTCTTCCATATTCAGGGAAGAATAAATCCTGATGAGCCGCAGGTGGACGAAGGGATTGAACGGATTGATCTTCACGGCCCGCTCAAAATACTCCCTTGCATCCGCAAGCCGACCCGTTTCCAGATAAAGTTCACCCACGTTGACGAGGGTGGTATGAAAATCGGGGTAGTGTTCAAGACTTTTTTTAAGATAGGTTTCCGCCCGCTCGTAGTTTTGCAGAACCAGGTAAGTTCCCGCCAGTTTATTGTAAAGGATAGGCGACTCGCTGTCGCCTTCCTCAAAGGCTTTTTCGTATTCGATGATGGCCGCCTTGAATGCGTTTCGGGATTTGAGGATATCGCCAAGAAAAGTCAAATCCTGCGCTCTTTGTTTGCCCACTTCCTGGTAATCCTTTTTGTCATCTCCTACACTACGACTCGATTTAAAACGGGTCTGCAGAGCTTTGAGTCCAGGAATGGTTTTTAATTTTTTCTGTTTCATGAAACTTTTCCAGTTTTCCTGAAACGCTGGAAGGTTCATCCCCAAACGGAATTCCAGGGCAGACTCGAATTCCTGACCGCTGGCGAGGTCATCCAGCAAATTCGGGAGAATGGTTTCTCCCTTTTCCTGGATCATGAAATCAATCATGGTGGCCACTTCCGCATAGGCCAACTGCACGTCCTCCTGGGTTTTTAATTTGGCCAAAGAGGGCATCATGGCGCTCAGCGCGATCAAGTAATCATTTGCCAGCCCCGCGGCCAGAACGGTTTCCATCAGCGGACTGAGAAATTCTTTGGACTCCCGCCACTTGCCTTCAAAGTATTTAGCGATGCCTTCGTGCATCCACAATGGAAGGTTGTTGTGACTTTTTTGGGTCAAGAGGTAGTGGGTGTATTCGTGACTGAGGGTGTCCATCCAGGGATAACCGCGCATCAGGGATGCCGGAGAAATTATCATGATGCGGTTATATTTGCACAAGGCAACGGTGCCGGACGTGATAATATCCTGCCGGGTCAGGGGGGACACACGTGACAAGGGCTCCCGGTTGGGATAAATTTCCACCAGGACTTTTTCCCGAGGATAATGATTCAGGAGGCCGCCCAACACATGGTAAGACCGTTCCAGTACTTCTTCGGCGTAATGAACCAGGATCTCGTCCGCGCCTTCTTCAAAACGAAAAATAAAATGCTCCGATTCCCTGGAGATGAAATTTGCCGCCGCCTGCCGCGTCTCGTTGACCAGCGATCTGAATTCCCGGACGGGTCTGTGTTTAGCCTCAATGGACTTTAAGGCCTTCCACGCAGATTCGTAATTTCCCTTGAAAAACTCCACCTTGGCTTGAAGGAAGCGCACGTCTCCCGATTGCGGAAACTTCTGTAACAATGATTTCACCAAAGCGTCCGCTTCAGAAATTCGCCAATCCTCCACCAGTTCATAACCTTCAAAAACCTGCCGGGGAGTGATCTCGATGACGGATTCTGAAAATGCCGAAACAGGCGATCCACCGAAGACACCGGCAAGCAAAAGTAAAAGCAGGAAGCGCCTTATCATTTCACCAGCTCCTTGTAATATTCCATGACCAGGCGCTGATAGTCCTGCGGCGCATGCTTTTTCATGGCGCGTAATATTTCCTCACGAAACTCGCCCGGCACTTTATACTGATCCTCGGATGGCAGGTTGACCTTTTCCTTTTGCATACGCACCGAACCGCCGCGCCGGGAATCCCTGGACCGACCGGTGCCAAATTTAAACGCGGTGGAGCGCGAAGCCTGCCTGCCCATTTCACTGTTGGCTTCTTTCATCTCCTTGAGCATTTCACGCGTTTCCTGGAGTTCTTTAAGCGCCCGGTTTTCCGCATTGATGCTCCTTTGCACCTGATTCTGCTTGAGGTTGGATGCCGCCCTTTCCATGTACCGCCCGGCGCGGGACATTTTAGCAGCCAGTTCCGGCGTGATCATTGGATTTTGTTTGTTCATTTGCCTGAACCGTTGCCTGAGCTCTTCGGTTTTATCCTTCAACTGCTGTTCCTTCTGGGCCATTTTTTGCAATTCGTCCTTGTTCTCTTCCGATAAAAGTTTCTCATCGCTATCCTGAATCGTGCGCATCATGGAACCCAGTTTCTTGGAGATCTCGCTGTTCAGCCGGGTCACTTCCCTGAGGTCCAGAACGATCCGATCCCCAAGGTCTTCCCGTTTGTTCGGGGTGGTGCGAATATTGTTTTGCCATTGGAAAACTTCGGGATAGGTATTCTTAAATAAATTATTGAATTCGGTCAAATCGTGCAGTTCCGTCAGTTCTTCAAGCGTATCGTATTTTCCCTGAAGCTGGGGCAGGGTGTTTTGGAATCTTTGAAATACTTTGACCCGCAGGGAATCCATCTCCGCCATTAACTGGGCAAGTTCTTTTCTTGCTGAATTCAAGTTTATAAAATTTTCCTCCAAGGCAGGACTCTGGTTAGAATCGACGGTTTTCTGACTCAGCGCCTGCAATTTCTGATTAACAACAATTTCCTTGTCCAAAAGATCGCTCAAGGATTTCATGGCAGGATGTTCGTCCAGAAATTCCCCATCCTCCCGGAAAATCAATTGGATTTCGTTTACCAGTTTTTTGATTTCGGCGAACACCCGTTTGACAGGATCTTCAAATAATTTGGATTGCGCCTCACGCAGGGATTTGTTGATTTGCCCGGTTTGTTTGAGAAGTTTTTCCTGCTTTTTTTCCAGCTCCTGAATTTTTGCCAGCGAATCGTCCAATTTTTTCATGATTTCCATATCCATCAGGTCGTCCATGTCTGATTGGGCTTGATCTAACTGGCGGGTGAGGGTTTTCAGGGCCTCGACCATTCTATTCAATTCCTCCTGGGCCTGATCCATTTTTCCCCGTTTCATGAGATCCATGATTTTATCGAGGGAAGCGGTAAACTGCTCCATGTTCAGACCCTTGAAGGCGTCGGGATTTAAAAATTCATCCGGCAAAGACTGGGTTTGCCGGGCCAGTTGATCCATGATTTTTTCCAGCGTTTCCCGGATTTGATTGATCTTTTTTACAAGTTCTTCGGATTTCATCGGCGCTTTTTTATCACGGATTTTTTCAAATTCTTCCTTGAGCGATTCCGCCAGTTCATGGAGGCGGTTTTCCAAATCCATGACCTGATCCATTTTTTGCCGATTGGTCATCCGCACCAGAAATAAAATATTTGTTTCCAACTGCAAGGTCAAGCGGTGGTTGAGCAAGTCCAAGTCGAGGACGCTGTATCCGACGGGAGTGGGTTTGTTGATGGTGTTTTGAATTTTATTGATGGCGTTGATCTGTTCATCGCGAATTTCATTCAGACCGGTGACGATGTTTTTCAGCAGGTTGAAATAGGGGCGCGGAAAATGTTCGAGGGTCTTGGCACGGTCCCGGATCCGTTGGGCCAATCCGATGATTTCGATCAGCGAATCTGCGCTGGCGATGAGGTGACTCTTCCATTTCATCGCATCGATGGGAATGGCTTTCGATTCGGCGCCCGTGACCAGGCTTGTGGCCAATTGGGCGATCATTTTTTCTGTCAGTTCCTCCTGCAAAACAATCAGGTTTTCCCTTTCCTGCCTCCAATCAAAAATGGTGAAGGCAAACGTTTCCGATTGCCCCTTGTTGGGACCCTGCACATTGTCGTTGTCCATGATCTCCATGAAGTATTCCACTTCATCCCCAGGCTCGAACGCCATTTCGGCAAGAACCCAGGAATAACTGCCCTGAATTTCGCGTTCGCCATTCTTCACCCGCTTGACGCTTCGGCGAATTTGTTTCCCGTTGACGTAAGCAACCAGATCGATTTGCTGAAGGCCGAAATCGTCCCGCGCTTCGTAAAATAATACTATTTTGCCATTGGCGTAATAAACCGGCTTGGGATTGGCAATGAAAAGCACGATACTCGGCGATTGGTCCTGGTCCAGGGCGACCGTGTATTTTTTCGGCAAAAGATGCTTACCCCCTTCCGGGTCCTTGATCCTGAACTGGTAGGTCCCGCGTTCCTTGACATAAAACTGGGTCGAAAGGGTATTGCTCCCGGAAACCTGCATCGAAAAATTATCCCTGGCGTTCCAAACCAGCTCCCCCCCCGCAATTGGAGCGTTGGCGGTTCCCTCCACCTCGACCTCCGTACCAGGCAACACTTTGATATTTCCGTCCGAGGGATGAATCACCTGGGACTCCAAGCCCGAATAGGCGGGATAACTGAATGTCAATTTTAAATCTGAAATCGTGTACTTAACGCTGGTTGCCTCAGCCTTTGGAACAGGGTTCCCGGCGATTGCCTGCGTCTGGGAAGTTCCGGGAATCGGAGGAGAGACCCAGTTATGAAATCCTCGGGACAAAAAATCCGGCACTATAATAGTTACCAGAAACAGGGAGAGCGCCGTTCCCAGAAACCAGTTCCGGTTCCGGTTGGCTTGCGTGGAATCGATGATGGTTTCCGCCTTGATCTTTTGAACAAGAGATTGGGTCCGGCGGATTTGTTCCTGGATGAGGGCGTGCGAAATATCCCGGTCATCTTCCAGATGGACCAGCCGCCTCTGCAATTGGCTGGCATTGATGAGGGAGTTGTCCAGATCGGGAAATTTCTTTTCGGTCAGCAGGGCGGCTTGATCGAGGGAAAAAGCGGTGAATTTATCGCGCAGAAAACAGTGGTACAGGAAAAACGCTAAAGTGGCCGCAAAAAGGATCGACAAGGGAAACCAAAACTCGCGCATCTGGATGGCGAAAAAATAGGAAAGCAGGTTGCCCAGAAGATAACTTCCTGTCAAAAACGCCAAAACGAGGTAGATCCCCTTGAGGGTCAGAATTCCTCTGCGTTTTCTCCGCACTCGGTGGAGAAAATCCTCAATGTATTTGGCCGGTTCCATAGGAAAATCTCGAAATAGGTTCCTGCGGCATTATACCCCTTGCTCGACCCTATTTTCTCATACTTTTTGACCGTGAATTTGGCAAATTCAATGTAATTGTGGGGTTGAAACTAGCCTGACAGGTTGTTGAAAAAGGGTATTTAAGGCAATATTTTCTGGATGTCATGCTGAGCCTGTCGAAGCATGAGCCTTATTACCTTTTGTTTCCCTTCGACAAAGAGAGCTTTGCATAAGTGGAGAATCTTCATAGGAATTACCCTGAACCAAACAAATACGTCATCGCGAGCCGCAAAGCGGCGTGGCGACCCAGAGTCTCTGGATTTACCCCTACGGGGCACGAAAGCTTGGGAATAATATAACGGCTTCGTCGCTAACGTTCCTCGCAACGACGGGTTATACAAAGGT
>JADFGI010000118.1 GCA_022567815.1 Nitrospinota bacterium | reverse complement strand
GCAGAGGCCGCAAAGAAACCTTAAAAACTTTCAAAGAAAATTTTCTCTTGTTTTTCAATAATAAGATTTAATTTTTTATTTCTCCCTTCCATCCTGTAATCCTGTCCAATTATTTCACTTGGTTTTTTCTCCGTCTTTGGCGCACTCTGCAATTAAAAAATCTGCGTTTATCGGTGGTTCTAACCATCTCCCCTTGAAAGGGAGACCTTTGCATAACCCGTCGTTGCGAGAAGCCAACGGCGACAAAGCCGTTATAATATTCCTAAGCTTTCGTGCCCCGCAAGGGGTAAATCCAGAGACTCTGGGTCGCCGCGCCGCTTTGCGGCTCGCGATGACGGGTAGGATAGGCTCAGAGTAAACTTCATGAAGATTCTTGACTTACGCAAAGCTCTCCTTGAAAGGGCGAGGGATTTTTAATTAAGTTTTTCTTTGCGGCCTCTGCGTCTTTGCGGTAAAAAATTTTTATCTGTGTCCATCCATTACTCGTATTCTTCCAGGTCGAACACTTCCATCTCTTGTGCCAGGGAATAAAATTCAGGTTCGCGAATGATTCTATTTCTCACCGCCCGAGCGGCGAATCCTTTCATGATAAAGGGAACGCCACAGGCAAGAACAAAAAGAACTGCTCCCCACCAGGAAAATCCAATCTCCACCGGACTCAATGCAAACTGAGCTTTGGTCATGATCCAGATTCCAATGCCTGCAAGGGTTAAGCTGAAAAGGCCCCATCTAATCTGCTTGCGTTTATTGCCCTTGCCCAAATCCCCTTTCCAGACCCAAACAAACGCCTTTTTATCATCAATGATAATTCTTACGTTTCCCGTGAACCATAATTTTTCAAAATCAGCGCGTTCCATTTTCCCTCTGCACTTACTTCCCCCGATATCTACAAATACTCAAACTTGTCACCGCAAGCCCGCCCGCTACGCAGGAGGAAACCCCACTACGTGGGGAGGAAGCTTGGGCCTGACGCTACGCGAGGCCCTGAATACATACAAGGGGTACACTTCGCTCACGAGCCCCAGAGAACCTGTGAATTATCGGGAATCTATTAATTCTTCATACCCATCGCACATTAGCACTGGGTCCAGCGCTACGCTGGCCAGCCCCTCAGGCTGGAAAAACAAAAGCTCCGATAACTACCGGAGCCTGAACAAATTTTGTAAAATTTCAGTAAAATTAATGAACCCACATGATTCCCGAATCAAATTTCCTGTCAATTTAAAACAACCTGATCGGTCTCAAGATTGCGCTCGGCCACATAAGTAAAATTTGCGCCATTATGGACGCGCACATGATACCAGGGCTGGTCCTTTGGCGGACGGCTTTTGGCCACCTGCTCATACCATTCATCGGAGCTGTTGAACTCCAGGTCCACGCCCACGATGATGCCGCGATAATCAAAAATTTTATGATGAATGAGATGACCAATGCAAAATTTGGCTTTTGTCGCGCTCATGGAAACTAATCTCCTGTCTTACCGTGATAGATGAGAACCCGATTCAGTTGTTCCGGAATCCCTCCAATGCCATTTTTGCCGCCGCCTGTTCGGCTTCTTTTTTGCTCCGTCCCATGCCTTTTCCCCGGCTCTTATTTTTTATCGAGACGACGATTTCAAACTGCTTTTCATGGTCCGGGCCAATTTCTTTAGTAACCTTGTAGGCCGGAATACACACCATTTTGTTTTGCGTGTATTCCTGTAAATCACTTTTATAATCTCTGGACTCAGGCGTTTCTATAAATCCTTTGATTTCCTTTTTGATGCTGGGGAGCAAAACCTTCGCCACGGTTTCTAAATTACTGTCAAAATATATCGCTCCCACAAGGGCCTCGTAAGCGTTTGCCAGCAGAGACGGTTTATTTCTTCCTCCCGACATTTCTTCCCCCCTGCCGAGAAGAAGGTAATCGCCTAAATCAATTTTGCGGGCCAGTTTCGCCAGGCAGGATTCATTCACCACCCCCGCCCTGATTTTTGAAAGCACCCCTTCTTTATAATCGCTGAACTTGCGAATCATATATTCGCTGACGATGAGGTCGAGGACCGAGTCACCAAGAAACTCAAACCGTTCGTTGTGTTTCAGGTTCTCCTCGGTTTCATTTACATAGGATTTATGAGTCAGCGCCTTGTTGAGAAGCTTGACTTCCATGAAAGAGTAGCCAAGCGTTTTCTGAAGTTTAGCTAATTCTTCCTTGCGTTCCTTTTTTACCATGAATCTCGAATAAAATCAGTTCATCCACTTCTTGAAAATCAGAACCCCGTTGGTTCCTCCAAACCCGAAGGAGTTGGACAGGGCAATTTTTATCTTTTTCTCCCGCGCCTGATTGGGTACATAGTCCAGATCACATTCTGGATCGGGCGTAGTGTAGTTTATTGTAGGGGGAAGAATGCTATGTTTCAAGGCCATGATGCAAAAAATAGCTTCCACGCCGCCTGCGGCTCCCAAAAGATGCCCGGTCATGGATTTTGTGGAGCTGATAGCCAATTGTCTTGCCTTTTTCCCAAACACCGATTTAATGGCAATGGTTTCGGTGGCGTCCGCAGAGGTGGAAGTTCCGTGAGCGTTAATATAATCAATATCTTCCTTGTTCACGCCACCGCTTTTTAGGGCCAGTTCAATACATCTGGCCGCGCCTTTTCCTTCAGGGTCGGTAGCGGTTATATGATAGGCATCGCTGTTGAGTCCATATCCGATGATCTCCCCATAAATTTTTGCGCCCCTTTTCTTTGCCATCTCCAGTTCTTCCAGAACCACAACCCCGCATCCCTCGCCGATCACAAAACCATCGCGGTCCTTGTCAAAGGGTCGGCTTGCGCCTTGCGGATCCTCATTTCGGGTGGAAAGAGCTTTTGCGGCGGAAAAGCCTCCCACGCCAAGGGGAGTGATCACAGACTCGGTACCCCCGGCGATCATGGCGTCGGCTTCCCCGTATTGTATTAGTTTGGCGGCATCGCCTATGGAATGGGTTCCTGTTGCGCAAGCGGTAGAAACACAGGTATTGGGTCCCTTGGCGCCGGTATGGATCGATATCTGACCGGATGCCAGATTGGTGATCAACATGGGAATGAAGAAGGGAGTTATTTTCCGAACTCCCTTTTCATTGTAAATGTCATGATACTTTTCGATTGCCGGCAGGCCACCCAAGCCGACTCCAACCAGAACCCCCGTTCTCTCGGCGTTGCTTTCGGTGACCTCGTATCCGGAATCCTGCAAGGCAAACTGACTGCAAACAAGGGCAAAATGGATAAAGGTATCCATTTTTTTTACATCTTTATGTGCAATGTAATTTTCCGGTGTAAACCCCTTGACCTCACCGGCAATTTTAACGGGAAAGGATTCCGTATCGAATTTACTGATAAGCCCCACCCCCGAACGGCCTTCAGTGATCGCCGCCCAATTTTCCTCAAGCCCGATTCCCAAGGGGGAGATGATCCCCATCCCGGTGACTACAACGCGTCTTTTCATACAATCCAAAAAAATTCGGGAGTGATTAAATCCCACCAGTGGGTTTTATTCCCCATAGCTTGCCACGGCTTTTAAATGAAAAACCCTGGCGGATACCTTGTTCGCTTGCGGCGGGGTCATTCCTTTAATTGGTGTGATTCTTAATATAATCGATGGCATTTTCTACAGATGCAATTTTTTCTGCTTCTTCGTCAGGAATCTCGATATCAAACTCCTCTTCAAGGGCCATTACCAGTTCAACCGTATCCAGCGAATCCGCTCCCAGATCATCAATAAATGAAGCTTTCGGCGATACTTGTTTTTCATCGACCCCCAGTTGGTCAATAATGATTTCCTTAACTTTTTCTTCAACGGACATAATTTTAAGACTCCTAAAAGGTATTACATCAACATACCACCATTAACATTTATCACCTGACCGGTAATATAACTTGCCCGGTCCGAAACCAAAAACGCAACACAACGAGCTATATCCTCAGGCAAACCCAACCGCGCCAGGGGAATTTGCTCTATGAGCTTTTCCCTGACCGACTCTTCCAGAACGCGGGTCATTTCGGTATCGATAAATCCCGGAGCCACCGCGTTCACGGTAATTCCGCGTGCGGCGGATTCACGGGCCGTCGTCTTGGTCAACCCTATAAGACCCGCTTTGGAGGCGGAGTAATTTGCCTGGCCAAAATTCCCCATCAAGCCAACGATGGAAGCTATATTAACAATAGCTCCTTTTTTTTGCTTCATCATTTGCTTGACTGCCTGCTGGCTACAGAGAAAACTTCCCTTAAGATTTATCGACAGCACCAGGTCCCAATCCGATTCCTTCATACGAACCATCAATCCATCGCGAGTGATTCCAGCATTATTCACCAGAATATCCAACGCTTTGTGTTCTTTGGAAATGGAATTGAAAACTTCCTGAACCTCCTTTGCGTTGGAAACATCGAGGCGCACTGCCCCTGCGGTCCCTCCTTTTTCCTTGATGCTATCGGCGGCTTTTTGTGCCCCCTCCAGATTCACGTCGGCAAGAATGACATGGGCTCCCTCTCCGGAAAGTTCCTCCGCAATGGTCAGACCAATGCCCTGAGCGCCTCCCGTGATTAAAGCCAATCGACCCTGAAGTTCCATCCATAGTTCCTTAGCGAAACATCAACTTTGTTTGAGCGCGGATACCGTTCGTTCCAAAGAACCAGGATCATTTACTTGATAACATTTAATACTTTTGTCAAACCGCCGCAGAAGCCCTGACAGAACTTTCCCCGGTCCCAGCTCAATCACCGTATGAATTCCCTGATCCACCATGGACTTCATGGTTTCAACCCACCTCACCGTACTACAAACCTGCCGTCTTAAAGCTTCTTTTGCATCTAAGGCGCTTGTGTTGGGTGTCGCATCGACATTGGTGATAACCGGAAAGGACAGATCCTGAAAATCTGTTTTTTCAAGTTCTTTCTGCAACTTGATTTCGGCTGGCTTCATCAAGGAACAATGAAAGGGAGCACTGACAGGTAACAAGACCGATTTTTTGGCTCCTGATTCTTTAGCTTTGCCGGCGACTGTTTCCACAGGTTCCTTATGCCCGGCAATTACCGTTTGTTCTGGGCTGTTCAGGTTTGCTAGCTGGACCAGACTGCCATCGGTAGAATCTTCTTCACAAAGCTCGCGGATTGTTTCCGCCGACAGTCCAATAATAGCGGCCATAGAGCCAACACCGACAGGAACCGCCTCCTGCATGAAGCGCCCACGAAGTTGAACAAGCCGGACAGCATCAAGAAAACCAATCGCCCCCGCCGCTACCAGGGCGGAGTATTCCCCCAAACTATGACCCGCCGCAAGCATGCAATTAGTATCATGTCCCCTCAACATTTTCAAGGCTATTATACTGTGGATGAGGATTGCGGGCTGGGTGTTTTCGGTGAGATTCAATACTTCTTCAGGTCCATTGAAACAAATGGATTTTATATCCACTCCCAGAACTTCACTGGCTTCCTCATACATTTTCCGGGCTTCGGGTATGTTGTCGAAAAAGTCCTTTCCCATTCCCACAAACTGGGAACCCTGCCCCGGAAAAATAAACGCCGTACCTACCATCGAATCACCGCCGCCCCCCAGGTCAGCCCCGCGCCAACCACCATGATCAACATCCGGCATCCGGGTTGAATGCGCCCCGCCCTTTTTGCTTCATCAATGGCGATGGGTATCGACGCCGCCGATGTGTTGCCGTATTTGTGAATATTGATGAAAACTTTTTCAAAAGGAATTTGCAGTCTTTTTATAACCGCGTCTATGATTCTTTTATTGGCCTGATGGGGAACAACCAGATCAACATCTTCCCGGCAAAGTCCATTGTATTCCAGGGCTTCCAGACAGACTTCCGTCATGCGTTTCACGGCGACTTTAAACGTGGCATTGCCAGACATCTTGATGCAGAATTTTTCAGGGTTGCCATTTTCAGTGGAAACCTCGGCGCGTCCAATCGCCTTGGGAACTTCAATCAAGCTGGATAAATTCCCGTCAGAATAAATGTGGGAAGATAGCAGACCGCATGGCTCGGTAGTTTCTTTTCGGGTCATGACAACGGCTCCTGCACCGTCTCCGAACAGAATGCAGGTGCTTCGGTCCGTCCAATCTACAATCCGCGAGTTGACCTCGCTCCCAATAACCAGAACATGACGGTAACGCCCGCTTTTAATATATTGCTCCGCGATGGAGAGGCCATAAACAAACCCGGAGCACACTGCCGAAATATCAAAGGCCGCAGAATGGGTCGCGCCAATTTCCTTTTGCACAAAACAGGCGGTGGAGGGGAAAAGGACGTCGGGGGTGGATGTGCAAAGGATGATGATATCCAGTTCCTCGGCTTTAATCTTTGCGGACTCCAAAGCTTTACGGGCCGCATGAGCCGCCAGAACGGAAGACGATTCCTCTTTACCGGCGATACGTCTTTCGACAATCCCCGTGCGGGTGCGAATCCATTCGTCGGACGTGTCCAACTGTTTTTCCAAATCGAAATTGGTCAAAATTTTCTCAGGCAGATAGGAGCCCGTTCCGGCTATTTCCGCCCGGAACATGGAATGATCAGGCATGGGTGAATAGGGTTTGATGTGTTAGGAGTCCGGGTTGGACGATTCTTTTTTACTTTTTAAAGGTTCTTCCGGATCGGGAGAAGCGTTGCCATTATCCTTTTCCTCATCGCCAAAAGCGATGTTTTTGATTTGATTCCATAATCCTCCCTTGCGCTCTGCAAGGTTGTATTCGATGTCGTCTTGAATATGCTGGTTGATTTTTTTTTCGATCAACTCCTTAGCCCGGTTAATGGCATTTTTGATCGCCTTGGGCGAAGAGCTTCCGTGGGCGATGATGCACACGCCGTTGATTCCCAAAAGCGGAGCCCCCCCGGTTTCAGAATAATCGACTTTTTTCTTGAACTCGGCCAACTGAGATTTCAATAAAAAATATCCAATTTTACTGACCCAATTTTTTTTAAAAAGGGTTTTCAGATTAGCACCAATCATTTCGGCCAGGCTCTCGCTGATCTTAAGGGCCACGTTGCCGGTGAAGCCGTCGCAGACAATAACGTCGGCGTTGCCCCGGTAAACTTCCTTGCCTTCCAGGTTACCAATAAAATTAATATGGCTGTTCTTCAACATCTGAAAAACTTCCTTGGTGATTTCGTTTCCCTTGCTATCTTCCTCACCAATGCTCAGCAAGGCGACCCCTGGGTTTTCTTTTTCCAGGATATATTTGGCAAAAACATGTCCCATGATTGCAAACTGAAACAGTTGAGAGGTTTTACAATCCACGTTTGCCCCGGCATCCAAAAGTATAGAAGTTCCCGTGAGGGTGGGAAGCTGGATGGCGATGGCAGGCCGGTCCACCCCTTTAAGGGGACGCAAAATAATGGTGCAATAGGCGAGAACGGCACCTGTATTTCCAGCGCTGACAAAAGCGGCGGCTTCCCCATTTTTTACCAGGTCCACGCCGATTTTCATGGACGACTTCTTTTTGTTCCGTAACACCTTTGCGGGCGCTTCATCCATTTGCACCACTTGCTCGGCATGTTCCACCCGAATGGGCAAACTGGAATGGTCTTTATACTTTTCCAACTCGGCCTGAACCCGCTCGGCGGGTCCGGTCAGGATGATTTCCGTTCCATACTCCCTTGCGGCAAGGACAGCCCCTTCCACAACAGATTCCGGCGCATGGTCGCCTCCCATAGCATCAACAGCTATTTTCATTTTTATGTGACGCTCCCTGCTATTAAGGTTGCGAACCAACCGAGAAAATATTGATGATTTGCCGGAACAATGAAATCGTCAAGGAAATAAGCGGTGTTCAATTCGGGACAAGCAATGGTTTTTTTAACATCATTGAAATGAACGCACATGAATCAGGCATGATTGTTTAGGGAATGGCCCATCGTATCTTTTATACTGCCATCTCCATATTTTTAATTCCCACCAGTGGGTTTTATACCCCGCCCCGCAACGCGGGGAGGAGATGCGGGGCAGACGTTCGCTTCGCTCGCGAGCCCCGAAGAACCATAGTTAGCAGAGAAAGTTTTTGCCATTCGGGTCCAGCGCCACGCTGGCCACGGCTTTTAAATGAAAACCTTTGTCGGATACCCTGTCCGCTTGCGGCAGGGTCGTTCATTATTTTCCTGCAACATCCGTATGGAAGACGAAATTGGTGACGCAGTGCGGACCCAGATTAAACTTCCACCACTTCCATGATTTCTCTTCCCTTGTAATAACCACAGTGAGCGCAAATGTGGTGTGGCCGTTTAATCTCATGACATTGTGTGCATTCACAAAAGGAAGGCATGCTGAGTTTATCATGGGATCGCCGATGGCCTCGCCTCGATTTTGATGTCCTTTTCTTAGGTACTGCCATTATTCCTCCTTAGCTTAAATCCCACCAGTGGGTTTTATTCCCCGTGGCTACTAGCCGTAGGGGCAACAGGCAAAAACTCGTTTGGCCGAGATAACGTTTGCTTGCAAAATTCGGGTCCAGCGTCACGC
>JADFGI010000117.1 GCA_022567815.1 Nitrospinota bacterium | reverse complement strand
TAAAGTTTCCTTTATCTCCGTCTTTATGGTGTGTGTGCATACCGCGTGGAGTTTTATTAACTGTCCTATGAACTAAAGCTCCGTTATCATTCCATCTAGGATATCCTTTTTCGTCATAATGAAAATTTCCCATTTTTAAAGATGTCTCCGAGTCGTTCAGACAATCGTTTTATGGAAGAAGAGGGTAACTTGTCTGTAAGTTGATTTAGACTGGCCTGTAGAACTGAAGTAAAATGTTGCCCTTTTTCAGCGGAGTAGTAGCTGGTTAAAAAATTAAGGTCTTTCAGGTTTTTGTTGCCAGACTCAGCAATCGAAATAATGAGTTTTGCTAAAGCCGTTTTTCCTATTCCTCGCTCTCCATGCAGGAAAAAACTGGAGGACATTCCGCGCTTAACTTGGGAAAGTTTATTAACAATATGTAAAACCTGCTGGGTTCTGCCCGCAAAAAGTGTCGGGGTAACCACGGAATTGGGATTGAAGGGGTTGTAATCTGCCATTAAATCCTCTTGATTAGTGAAGTATGAAGCGAGCTAGTAAATACCATAATTTGCAAGTAAGTAGCTAGTAAAACCTAAAAATCAGCTAGCAAAGGGAAGTTGAGACAAACTGGCTTGGTTGGCATATGGAATAACTCTTTATATTTAAATAGGTTACATATATTAAGAGAAGTTTTGTGTAAATCCCAATGAACGGCCCCGCCGCAAGCGGACAGGGTATCCTACAAGGGTTTTAATTTAAAACACTTGCAAGCCATGGGGAATGAAACCCACTGGTGGGAACAAAATCATTCCTTAAACGCTTTCATCGGAAATGGTCTTATCCACCGTGCAATCCAGCCGGCCCTTGGAGAGCCGCACTTGCACGGAATCCCCCGGTTTGGTTTCTCCGCTGGATTTTACCGTATTTCCGTCAAGGGTGGTGATGCTGTAGCCCCGGTCGAGAATGGTCAGGGGACTGAGCGCGTTTAAATTTTTCACCACTCCCGCGAACCGGTTTTTTTCCAGTTGCACCAGGGACCGGGTTTTTTCCATCAGCCGATGATGCAGTGAGGCCCGTTTTTCCTCAAGACGCTGAAATCCTTTTTTCGGCGAGGCCTGAATGAGTCTTTCCACCTGGTTTCGTAAGCGGTGATTTTGCAGAACGATTCCCTGACTCAATCCGCGAACCAGGCGGAGGTTCAAATTTCCCAGACGTTCCTCTTTTAATCGTATCGCCTTTTCAGGCGATGCTTGAAACAATTGTTCCACCCGGCTTACCAGCCGTTGCTTTTGCAGAATCACCCCCTGGCTCAACCCGCGCACCAGACGCAGATTCAAATCATCCACCCGTTGCGCTATTGGAGCCAGAATGTGCAGGGGGTCGCGGAAAAACCGGCGGTTGAGAAGTCGGCGCAAATGTATTTTAAAATCCTCAATGGGTCTGCGGGTGGAGACAATGATTTGGCGTGTCAAAGAGGCCAACTGACCTATAATATCCTGCAAAACCGGAACCGTCAGTTCAGCGGCGGCGGAAGGCGTGGGGGCGCGAAGGTCGGCCACAAAATCGGCGATGGTGAAATCGATCTCGTGCCCGACGGCGGAGACCACGGGAATTTTCGATGCGGCGATGGCCCGGGCGACGACTTCTTCATTGAAAGCCCACAAATCTTCAATAGATCCGCCGCCACGGCCCACGATCAATACATCGACATCCGGCAAGCGATTCATTTCCTCAATGGCGTTGGCGATTTCCTCCGCCGATCCTTCTCCTTGCACCCTCACCGGATTTATCAATACGGAAACTTTAGGATTTCGCCGACGGATGATATTGAGAATGTCGCGGACCGCCGCGCCGGTAGGAGAGGTGATGACTCCCACTTTCCAGGGAAATTCGGGAATGGGTTTTTTACGTTCTTCATCGAACAACCCTTCCTTCGACAGTTTTTCTTTTAACTGTTCAAACGCTTTCTGCAAAGCGCCCAGGCCCACAGGTTCCAAAGTCTCCACGACGATCTGGTACTCGCCTCTGGCGTCGTACACGGTGAACCTGCCGAACAGGATCACCTGATCCCCGTCCTCCGGCTGATATTTCAGTCCGGCCCGGAAGTTCTTGAACAACACGCAACGTATCTGCGCTTTTTCATCCTTGAGGACGAAATAAGCGTGCTTTGAGGCGGCGACCCGGAGGTTGGAGATTTCCCCCTCCACCCAAACGGAATCGAACTCCGTTTCGAGGACGCCGCGGACCGTGCGGGTCAGTTCCGAAACGGTGTACACCCGCGGCTGGTTTTCCTCCGCTTCGCTGAAATTTGATGAATCGTTCAATTTTAACCCCTTACACCCCGTTACACGGGGAGGAAAAGCCTGCTACGCAGGAGGGCTGACGTTCGCTTTGCTCACGAGCCCCGAAAAAACGTTTCATGGCGTGAGCAAACTCGCCCTCCGCGGAGGAGCCAGCCTCTAGGCTGGAGGGTCACGCTGGTTGAGCTTTAAAAGCTTTCAGCGTGTTTTGCATGAGCATGGCGATGGTCATCGGCCCCACGCCACCCGGAACCGGGGTGATGAGAGACGCTTTCGGTTCCACTTCGTCAAAGGCGACATCCCCTACCAGCTTGCCGTCCACCCGGTTGATGCCGACATCAATCACCACCGCGCCTTCCTTGACCATTTCTCCAGTGACCATTTTGGGTTTTCCCACAGCGGTAATCAGGATATCGGCGGTGCGCGTGACCTCCGGCAAATCCCGTGTGCGGGAATGACATATCGTCACTGTAGCGTTGCGGTGAAGCAGTAGCATGGCGACCGGTTTGCCGACGATATTACTCCGGCCCAGCACCACCGCGTGTTTGCCTTCGATTTCGACATCGTAACGATCCAGCATTTCGATGATCCCGGAGGGCGTGCAGGGGGCCAGGGCGGCGGTCCCCATCATCAACCGACCCATGCTGACCGGGTGAAAGCCATCCACGTCCTTCGCAGGATCAATGGCTTCAAGAATTTTTATGGAATCGATGTGTTTTGGAAGCGGCAATTGCACGAGAATGCCACTGATGGCCTCATTGCTGTTCAATTCCTCTACCAGAGCCAGTAAATCTTTTTCCTGTGTGTCTTGAGGTAAGATGTGTTCCAGGGAAATAAAACCCAGCTCTTTGCAGATTTTATTTTTACTGCGGACATAGACGGCAGACGCCGGGTCCTCACCGACAAGCACCGTGGCCAGACCCGGAACCTTCCCGGATTGGGCCTTGAGTTGCTCTACTTCCCGGCCAATGGCATCGCGTATTTCCTTGGCGACTTTTTTCCCGTCGATGAGGGGCATTTGTTATTCCTGATGATTAATTTTCGGGAGGCATGATACCAGCCCGCGTCACGCTGGACCCGGTGCTAACGTGCTATGGATTTATGGCTGATCGAATTCTGGATCGCCACACCGCTGATAGCGGCTCGCGACGACGAGATAGACGGTTGATGGGTTTATAGCTTTTCAGGGCTGGTGAGCATCGCGAGCGTAGCCCTCCTGCGTAGCAGGCTCTCCCCCCCGCGTGGCGGGGTCAATTGATTTGCAGTTCTTTGATCAACCGGGAAAGGTAGGAACGCTGGACATTGAGGATTTTTGCGGCTTTGGTGCGGTTGCCGCCGGTGGATTTCAGGGTGTTGGTGATGAAAGTTTGGCGGAACGCGTCATTGGCTTCTTTCAGGGAAGCGCCGACATCGACTTCAATAGGAGTGTTCTGCGATTCGAAAGGAAAAGCTTCGGGTGTCAGTTCGTCGCTGTCGGTGAGAACAATCGCGCGCTCAATGGAATTTTCCAATTCGCGGATGTTCCCCGGCCAGGAATGGCCCTTGAGGTGCGCCAGCAAACTTTTGTTGACTTTTTTTATCGGCTGGCTTTCGCCGGTATCCGTTTGCCGCCTTTGGGGTGTGTGTTTTTTTATAAAATAGGTCACGAGATCAGGGATGTCCTCCCGCCGGTCCCGCAAGGGGGGAACTTCAATGCCAATCACATGGATGCGGTAATACAAATCCTGGCGGAATTTCCCCTCCCGCACCATTTCCTCCAGATCCCGGTTGGTGGCGGTGATGATCCTCACATCCACCTTGATAGTTTCGGTTCCCCCCAGGCGGATGAAAGATTCCTCCTGAACCACCCGGAGCAGTTTCACCTGCATATCCGGTGGCATTTCGCCGATTTCATCCAGAAACAGGGTTCCCCTGTGGGCCGCCTCGAAGAGGCCTATTTTGGTGCTGTCGGCGCTGGTGAAGGCTCCCTTTTCATGGCCAAACAGCTCCCGTTCCAGAATAGACGCGGGAAGGGCCCCACAGCTCACGGAAATAAAGGGTTGAGTTTGCCTGGGACCGCGGTCGTGGATCAAATGGGCAAATAATTCCTTGCCCGTACCGCTTTCTCCGGTGATCATTACGGAGGCCTTGGAGTTGGCCAGGCGTTCGGCCATGCTGATGCATTTTTGAATGGCCTCGCTCTCTCCAACGATAGTGTAGCGTTGCATGTATTTATCTTTGAGGCGGTCGAATTCTTTGCCTAATGCCCGCCTGCTTTTGGAGGCCTGAAAAAATTGCGGGATCATGCGCGAAAATTTTCCAAGGACATCTATGTCCATGTCCGAAAACCCTTCACCGGATGTTTTGTCACGGAATTGAATGACCCCGATGACCTTTTTATCCAATATCAGGGGCAGGCAGGCGATGGATTTCACTTGCACGCTCCCCTCCTCGTTGGCTTTTTTGTACCACCGCGTGTCGTTTTGAACATCATTGGAAATGATCATTTTGCCCGTCTTGGAGACCGTTCCGGCAATTCCCACTCCCGGAGGAATCTTGATATCCTTGAGTTCCCCCATGTGGTCTCCCGATGACTGGTAATATTGCAGTTTTTTGGTTTTTTCATCCTGCAGCAGAAGCAGGGAAGCGTATTTGGTGCCTACGATCTCGGCGGCGGTATTGATGACCATGCTGAGAAGTTCATCAATTTCCATGGAAACGGTTTTAAACTGGGAGGATATCTTCCGGATGGTCTGAATATTTGCCTGATTATCTATTAATTTCATGGATTCACTCAGTGGTTCAATATTTTGTTACCCATTAATGAAAATAAACGTATATAATTTATCATTTCTCAGGGATAGTAGTATAAAAGTATACAGCTTTTGAAAGCTATTTAAAAGGACTAATATTTCAAACGATTTGCATCAGAATTAGCAAAATTGCTGGAAAAACTTGCGTCAAATTTATCTATTTTCACGCATTCACTTGAATATCACACAATAGTTGACGTTATTGCCCACAAATTGCAAAATTCTTGGTTGTTCTCTGCCATCCTTTCCCCGATAATGCGTGGCAGAATGCTCTGGCGTATTTTTCGGATTTAGAGCTTGTCGGCAAATCGTCTAACCCGTCATCGCGAGCCGCTAAAAGCGGCGCGGCGATCCAGGTCATCTGGATTGCTTCGCTATGCTCGCAAAGACGATCAAATAATCTACGCAACTTCAGAGCAATCATCATGTGGCTTATGATAATTTGCCGACAAGCTCTAAACCCATCTTTTGTCCAGAATCTCCTGCCTTCACCGCACCCAATGTTATGAGGCTCCGATGACCCGGCTTTCCTACCCAATAAAAACACAAATCCGGAGTCTTCTGATTCTTACCCTGCTTCCGCTTCTGCTTTATTTCAATTCGCTGGGAGGAGCTTTTCAGTTTGATGACCGGAACTTGATCGAGCGGGAATGGATTGCCGATTTGGATGCTTTCAATAAAAACGTCAGTATTGGCAACTATGAAAACCGGCCTATATTGTTGTGGACGCTTGCCGTCAACAACAGCCTGCACAAAAACAAGGTTTTCGGGTTTCACCTGCTCAATCTGATGTTGCATGTTTTCGTTTGCATCCTGATATTTGTCATCCTCGTCCAGACGCAAAATATCCTCTACCTGCCTTCCGAGGGACTGGGGAAACCATTGCGGCTGACGGCTTTCTTTTCAGCCCTGTTGTTCGCGGTCCATCCCCTGAATACGGACTCTGTCACTTATATTTCTTCGCGTTCGACGGTTCTTGCGACGTTTTTTTATCTGCTGACGCTTGTTATTTTCCTGAAAATTTTTTCGCCCCGCAAACCGCAATGGCGATGGCCTGTTTCGGCATTAATAGGATTACTGGCCGCCGCTGGCATGTTTTTGGCCCTGGCTTCCAAATTGATCGCGGTGACGCTTCCCATCGCGCTGGGTCTCTGGTTCCTGGTTTTCATCCGTTCCCGCAGGTTTCCCCGGCTGGCGCCCCGGCTTTTTGCCCGAAAAATATTCCCGGTCTATGGCGGCATCCTGTTTGCTCTTTTGTCGGTGGTCCTGCTATGGGGTCCCGGAATTCTTTACGCTCCCAAGGACCAGGGATTGGAGCTGTTTGGCAGGATTCCTTATTTACTGGTTGAAACCAAGGTGATTATTTTTTATTACCTGAAATTATTTTTTGCTCCCATCAACCTCAATGTGGACAATGGTTTCCCCTTCTCCACTTTTTTAACCGACCCAATGATCGCCTTGGCCATCCTTGCCATCGGCGCGATGATTTTGCTGGCCTGGAAAACCGAAAACCTTTGGATTCGGGGAGGCATCCTCTGGTTTTTCATAACCCTCGCACCCACGTCCAGTATCGTTCCTTTAAACGACCTTGCGGTGGAACACCGGATGTATTTGCCGATGACGCTCAGACTGTGCCTCGTGGCGGGGGGAGCCATCCGCAAAATCCGGACGGAATGGAGGTTGAGGTTCATGGTGGTGTTGATCGCCCTGCTCGGTCTTCTGACCCTGTCCAGAAATCTTGTATGGACGGATGAGGTTCGCCTGTGGGAAGACGCGGTGGCAAAGACCCCTTTTTCGCCGCGTACGCACAACAACCTGGGAAAGGCTTATTACGAAAATGGACAGTTGGATCAGGCGTTATTTCATTTTCTGAAAAGCAACGAGAATATTCAACAGCATCTCGCCAAGCAATACAATCTCACTGACCCGGAGGAGTTTCTGCTCAGACGGGCCGGGGAGATCGCCAACGGCGGGGGAAAAGCACCGACGGTCCCCCTGCAAATCGTTGCGGACATGTCGGAACCTCATTATAACCTGGCCAGTGTGTATCTGGACCTTGGAAACCTTGAGCAGGCCCAACGGGAGTATCGAACCGCTATCCGTCTGAACCCTGATTATTTTGACGCCATGCTGGGCCTAGGGTCCGTTCATGCCAGAATGGAACAAACGGATCAGGCCATGGATTTCTTCCGCCAGTCCATCCAAAAAAGAAAATCGGTGACGGGAAAGGAAGACTATCCTCTTGCCCGCCTCAATCTCGGTGAATTATATGGCCGCGCCGGAAAATTCGAGGAAGCGGTCCGTGAGCTTTCGCTGGCGGTAATGCATGACCCGGCGATGATTCTGGGTCATTACAATCTGGGAGTGGCTTACTTGATGACTGGCAACCTGGCCAAGGCCGAACGCGCGTTGACAACTTGCCTGACCCTGAATGACCGCTTCGAACCGGCCCTTTTTAACCTTGCGCGAGTCACTCAGGCGAAGGGAGAGTGGGAACGCTCGACCCGGCAGTTTGAAAAATTTTTATCGGTGAAAGGCGCTGATGCGAGGGCTTATTTTCAGATCGGGTGGAATTATCAGCAGGCCGGGCAATTGGATAAAGCCAGGGAGCATTACGAAAAAGCGCTGGCTTTAAAATCCGATTTCCTGAATGCCAGAGTCAACCTTGGGAAGATTTATATGCAGTCCAAACAAAACGGTTTATTAGCCCGCAAGCACCTTCGCCAGGCATTGCAATCCAATCCGCCACCCGAGCTGGCGGAGGAAATTTCCCAATGGTTGCGCAAGTTACCATAGGGAAACGTCGAATAAATCGTCCCCCACCTTTCTTGGAAATCCTCCAAAATACCCGGATTTTTCCAGCCGGAAAAATTATTACTCCTTTAAAATCAAATTCTTATTGAATTAACCTACAATTAATGTAAATATATTAATATACACAAAATAATCAAGCGACCATTCATTTTTTGGGGAAATCAAAAATGGGCGAAATCGGTAAGTTTATGCAATCTCCGGTGTTTAGCATCGGGTCTGAATGCACCCTTTCGGAGGCGATTCTATTTTTTCATACTCAGAAGGTTGGCGCCTTGTTTGTGGAAGAAGGAAGCCGTTATGTGGGCATCGCGGTCAAATCCTACGTTATCCAAAAAATCAACCATGGCGGCCTGTCTCCCGAGACCAGTTTGATTAATGAGGTCATGCAACAACCCATTCCTTGTCTGGATCATCGTAGTTCCGTTCAGGAGGCGAACCATTTCATGGCCACCAACGGTATCCATTTCACTGCTGTGACGGAAAACCGTCTGGTCATAGGTCTGCTTTCCCAGAAAGATTTAATCACCGGCATCAAAAATCCCTGACAATAGCCCCACTACGTGGGGAGGAAGCTTGGGCCTGACGCTACGCGAGGCCCTGAAAACATACAAGGGGTAGCGAAGGGGTATGT
>JADFGI010000116.1 GCA_022567815.1 Nitrospinota bacterium | reverse complement strand
ATGTGCCGGGGCCCATCCGGCATGTGATCGGCATATTTGGCTACCAGGTCCACCTATTGCGGATTCATCACTTCTGGGACGAGAGGCTGTCCGGATAATTCTTTGGCTTCGGCCAGAAGTTTAAGTCCTTCTTCAGCCAGCCCCTGGAAGCTATAAGGCGAGGTCCTGGGTTTGTAGGCGCCGCCCCGGATGAAGTTGGCGCCGGCTTCTTTCACAAGTTTTGCCGTATTGCAGATCTGATCCCTGTTTTCAACGGAACAAGGTCCGGCTATAATGGCAAGGCGCTTGTCTCCGATAGGCGTTCCACCGGCAATGATAATGGAATTGGTTTTTTTTAACTCCCGGCTGGCCAGTTTGTAGGGTTTAAGAATTGGAAAGACATCCTCAACCCCGGGCATGGACTCAATAACCTGAAGCTGAGCCTTGCCTCTTTCGTCTCCCACGGCGCCAAAAACTTGCCTCTCGACCCCGACAATTGCATGAGGAGTGTATCCCAGGCTCTTTATTTTTTCTGAAACCGCTCCAATTTCTTCCTGAGTGGCTCCCGGTTTCATTACAATTATCACGTTGTATGCCGGTTAAATATAAGACAATGCAAGTTATCATGAGAGTTTTTGCAAGTCAATAAATGGCTAAAAAATAAGGCCCAGTCCTGCGGCGCATTGATTTTAAAGGCTCAGGATAAATGCTTTGACAGGTATGGGTATTTGTGATAATTAAATTCTAAGATATTTTTTTAGGAAGGATCGATTCATGGAAATAAAGATAGACCGGGATATTTTCCTCACCGGGGTCCATAAAGTTCAGGGGATTGTCGAATCGAAAGGGGCAATGCCTATCCTTTCCCATTGCCTGATCACTACTGAAAAGGATGGCATATATCTTCAGGCTACCGACCTGGAGATAGGCGTCAAAGGTTTTTATCCTGCGAAAATAGTCAAACAGGGGGCCATGACCCTGAACGCGAGAAAACTCTTCGATATTCTTCGTGAATTGCCGGATGCAGAGATCCATTTAAAGAAAGAGGACAATGACTGGGTTGTCCTCAAATGCGGGAAATCCCAATTCAGGTTGCCGGGGCTGTCGGCAGGCGATTTCCCAAAGCTTCCTGAATACAGCGAGGAAACCCTCCTTGAATTTAAGGGAGAGGACCTGAAAGAGATGATTCGCAAAACCTTTTTTGCGGTATCCCCCGATGAATCCCGCCAGGTCCTCAACGGGTTGCTCCTTGAAACGGAAAACGGGCTGGTCATTCTGGTTGGGACCGATGGTCACCGGCTGGCCTTGATAAAAAGAACTCCGTCGAAGATTAACGCGCCTGCTGACCAGAAACTGAGTATCCTTCTCCCCAAAAAAATGCTCGCCGAACTCATGAAATTTCTTGAAGGGGAGGACGCAACCTACGCCTTCTCGGTCAAGGATAATCACCTGGCTTTCATCCATGGCAAAGAAGTCATCGTTTCAAGGAAAATTGACGGCAAATTCCCGAATTTCAGACAGGTCATCCCGACGGACAATGAGGTCAAAGTTCCCGTCAATAAGGACGCTCTCATGCATGCGCTGAAAAGAGTCTCTCTGCTGGCGGATGAAAAATCCAAGATGGTGAAATTTGAATTCAGGAGTGGGAGCCTGACTTTGGTTTCGGACACGACTGAACTTGGAACCGCTAACGAAGAATTGGAAATCAGCTATAAAGGCGATGAAGTGTTTATCGGTCTTAACGCCAGGTATGTCCTGGATGTTCTGAATGCCGTCGAGGATGAAGAAATCATCCTGAACCTGAAAGACGAAAACCACTCCTGCCTCATCACCGTGAACAATGACGAAAATTACCTGAGCATCGTGATGCCCATGCGGTTGTAGCCTGATAAGGCCCCGCCTTGAATGAGACCTTTGCATAAGTTTCAACTTCGGGATGGTTCAAAACCCCCCAGCCCCCTTCGATGAAGGGGGAGCACCCGACCCCCTTTTTAAACGAAAGTTATTACCGTTTCTACACAAGTAACACCTGAATGCCAATGCTGGGTCCAGCGTCACGCTGGTCCAGCCCGCCGCTCAATAAAATAATAGCTGTTGAAGTCATACAGGTTTAGGAATCAATCTTGACATTAAAAAGTGTTATTATATACTGGCCAATTTGCAAATGACCAAATATCCCATAAAAAATTAGAAGCCTTTTCTGTCCTTTAAATGTTTGAAAATCTGTCCAATCGCCTGGAGGCGATCTATAAAAAACTCAAGGGCCGCGGGCTTTTAAAAGAGCCGGATGTCGATGAAGCCTTGCGGGAAATACGCATCGCGTTGATCGAAGCGGATGTCAGTTTGCCGGTCATCAAGGATTTCCTGGCGGACATCCGGGAAAAAGCCATCGGGCAGGAAGTATTAAAAAGCCTGACCCCCGGACACCAGATGGTCAAGGTGGTCAACGACCATCTCACCCAGCTGTTGGGAGACGGGTTCCATGACATTGAATTCGCCTCCAAGCCGCCGACGATCATACTAATGGCGGGACTCCAGGGCTCGGGAAAAACGACGACCGTGGGCAAGCTGGCGAAACGGTTCAAGGCGAAAGGTAAAAAATGTCTCCTCGTTCCGGCGGACGTGTACCGGCCAGCGGCCATCGAACAGTTGAACGTTCTGGGACGTGAACTGGAGATCGACGTCTATCAAGCTGGCGAGGAAAACGATCCGGTCGCCATATGCGCGGGCGCAGTCGAGGAAGCAACCCGGAAAATATACCAGGTAGTGATCCTGGATACAGCGGGCAGAATCCAGATCGACGATGAAATGATGGACGAGTTGCGGCGCATCAAGGAAAAGGTGCAACCGCACGAGGTACTTTTCGTCGCCGATGCCATGATGGGCCAGGAGGCCGCCAGTGTCGCCGGGACCTTCCACGAGTCGGTGGGAATTGACGGGGTGATCCTGACCAAAATGGACGGGGACGCCAGAGGCGGCGCGGCTCTTTCCATTAAAGGCGTCACCGGAAAACCGATACGCTTTATCGGAACGGGGGAAAAACTGGATGCCTTTGAACCGTTTCATCCCGACCGCATTGTTTCCAGAATCCTCGGCATGGGCGATGTCATGTCGCTGGTCGAGAAGGCCGAGCAGGCCTATGAACTGGAAGAACAAGAGGAGCTGGAAAAGAAGCTACGCAAAAATGCGTTCACCCTTGAAGATTTCAAGGACCAGCTAAAACAGATTCAGAAGATGGGTTCGATCCAGCAGATCATCGGGATGATCCCCGGAGCGAACAAACTCAAGGGCCTGAAAATTGATGAAAATGCATTTGTCAGGGTCGAGGCCATCATCAATTCCATGACACGGGGAGAGCGGGCGCGTCACGGCATTATCAACAGTAGCAGGAAACGCCGCATCGCAACCGGTAGCGGCACCAGCGTGAACGAAATCAACAAATTGTTGAAACAATTTGCCCAAATGCAAAAAATGATGAAAAGGTTTAATTCAGGTAAAATGAAGGGTGGATTCAACTTCGGAAGCCTTATGGGCGGAAGGGGCCGACCCTCTTTTTAAATTCCGTTTAAGGAAAATTTCTACAAATCGGAAGATTTTTGCCAAAAACTCAACAGAAACGTATATTATAAAGAAAGGAGGCTAGTTTGGTTGTTATTCGATTGACTAGGCGGGGCGCGAAAAAGAGGCCCTTCTACCGTATTGTTGCCGCCGATTCGAGGTCTCCTCGAGACGGTCGATTTTTGGAAATTCTGGGAACCTTTGATCCATTAAAATCCGAAGACAACTGTAAAATCGATTTAGAAAAAGCTTCGGCCTGGATCGCCAAAGGTGCTCAACCCAGTAAAACAGTGGCGTCTCTTTTGAAAAAAGCAGAGGCGGCTCAACAGACGGCACAATAGTTTTTCCGCTTCCAGCTAGTGCATTATTCGATTTTGCATCAAATTTGATTTCGGACATAGTAATCATTCGTCCCACACTCAGTTAAAATTGTGTTGCTGTTCCAGGAGGACGTCATGAAAGATCTCATTTTGATTATTGCGAAGTCTTTGGTTGATAAACCAGATGAAGTGAGACTAAATGAAATAACAGGGGATAAAACAACCGTCTTTGAGCTTCATGTTGCGAAGGATGATTTGGGGAAAGTTATCGGCAAGCAGGGAAAAACCGCCCGCGCCATCCGCGTTATTTTAAACGCTACCGCAACCAAGCTTAAAAAACGGGCGGTACTGGAAATCATCGAGTGATAAATGGAATGGGTCCCGGTCGGAAAAATTCCCCGAACGCATGGATTGAAAGGGGAGTTTAAGTTTCATCCCTTCGTCACCGAACCGGAAATTCTGCAAAACCTGAATCGCCTGAAACTGCAAGGTAATCAGGGGCAAGAAACCGAGCAGGAATTTGTTTCGTTACGCGGAAATCCGGGCAAGCTCATCATCAAGTTTAAAGACATCGACACCATTGATGACGCGGAGGCCTATACGGGCCAAACTGTTCTCGTGCGGGATACGGATTTCAAAAAACTCCCGGACGGTGAATATTACCGTTATCAAGTCATCGGATTGAACGTTTTTGACGAGAATGGCCGCCACTACGGCCAGGTGGAGGATGTCATCGAAACCGGCAGTAACGATGTCTATGTGGTCCGCGACGGTGAAAAAGAAATCCTGATCCCAATGATCGATTGGGTGGTAAAAACTATCGACATTGAAGAGAAAAAGCTGATATTCGAGAACGTCGAGGGTTTGATTGAGGACTCTACGGTTTGACATCATTACCATTTTTCCGGGAATGTTTGAATCCCCATTTAACGAGAGCATTCTGCATCGCGCACGTCAAAAAGGATTGCTGGACATCCGCATCCACAATTTGCGTGATTATTCCCTGAACAAACATAAAAAGGTGGACGACTACCCCTTCGGCGGTGGCGTGGGATTGGTGATGAATGTTGAACCGATCTCACGGGCGATTGATGATATTAAAAAGCAAATCCCAAAAGCCCGGACGATTTTGATGTCTCCCGGCGGCAAACCCTTTAATCAGGAGAAAGCCTGGGAGCTTTCCAGGGAGGAGAATTTGATCCTGGTATGCGGCCGATATGAAGGAGTCGACGAAAGGGTCGGCCTGCATTGCGTGGACGAGGAGATTTCCATCGGCGATTATGTCCTGTCCGGAGGGGAGATTCCGGCAATGGCGGTGGTCGAAACGGTCTGCCGGCTGATTCCGGGCGTACTTGGCGATGAAAATTCGGTGGTGGAAGAATCCTTTTCGGACCCGCTTTTAGAATACCCGCAATACACCAGACCCAGGGATTTCAAGGGATACAAGGTTCCGGAGGTTCTCGTTTCCGGCAATCATAAAAATATTCAGGACTGGCAAAGGCAACAGGCATTGAAAAAAACCGCCCGCGTGAGACCGGATCTTCTAAAAAAACTCGAACTTTCGGATCAGGAAAAGTTGGCCCTGAAAGAACTTAAAATTGGCTGAGGGGGCCCATTCAAATATTCACCTGGCGCTGGTCCATTTTCCCGTTTACAACAAGGCGGGCGAAGTTGTCGTCTCCTCGGTCACCACGCTGGATGTACACGATTCATCCCGTATCTGCCGGACCTACGGGATTGGGGCGTTATATATCGTCACACCCCTGAAAACCCAGCAGAATTTGGTGGGCAGAATCATAAGCCACTGGAAAACGGGTCACGGAGCAACATATAATCCGACGCGGAAGGAAGCTCTGCTCAAAACCCAGGTAATAAATTCCCTGGAAGATGTCATCGCGGACATTACTGAGAGGTTCGGACAAAAACCCAAAACCATCGTCACCCATGCCAGGGAACATTCCCGGAGCATTGGCTACGAAGGGATGCGGAAAGAGCTGAAAAAAGAAAAACAATATCTGCTGGTTTTTGGCACCGGGTGGGGATTGGAACAAAATATCATCCGCAAAGCGGATTTTGTGCTGAACCCAATTAAGGGATCTGAAGAATATAATCATTTGCCGGTGCGGGCGGCCATTGCCATTATCCTGGACCGCCTGTTTGGGGTTCTCCGGTAACAACCAGCGTGACGCTGGACCCATATTAACGCGCTATGGAATTATGGCTTTTCGGGGCTCGTGAGCACAGCGAGCGGAGCCTTAAACTTATCCTCCCGCGTAGCGGGCGTGACGCTGGACCCAGTGGATTTATAGCTTTTCGGGGCTCGTGAGCACAGCGAGCGGAGCCTTAAACTTATCCTCCCGCGTAGCGGGGAATAAAAAGTTATTTCTCAAATAATAGATTGTATGGCGGAAAGGAGTTGGATTGATGAACCTGATTGATCAAATTGAAGCCGGAGAACTGAAAAAAGAGGTCCCGGAGATACACATCGGGGATACGGTGAGAGTGCACATGCGGATCATCGAGGGTGAAAAGGAACGCACCCAGATAATCGAGGGAGTCGTTATCAAAATGCATGGCGGCGGCGTTCGCAGGACCCTTACGGTTCGAAAAATTTCTTTCGGCGTGGGTGTGGAAAGAATTTTTCCCCTGCATTCCCCGCGAGTGGTAAAAATCGAAACCGTGAAACGCGCAAAAGTCCGGCAGGCAAGGTTGTATTACTTGAGGGAACTGCGCGGCAAGGCGGCAAGGCTGAAAGAATTGCGGCCGAAAAGGGCGGGCAAAACCGCCAAAGCCAAAGCCAAAAAAACCAAGGCGCAAAAATCCGCATCCTGAAAGAGCAGGGTCTGGAATCTTCCAATACCCTGCTCGCTTTTCCCTTATTCTCCCGCCAAATCCCTCGTCCTCCAATCGCCTGGGTTCAATGGATAACTTTATTTTTGAAAGAAAGTTTCTCCCAAACCGTATTGGATTTTCGCATTTTTGTATTGAGCCAGGGCTCGCGGCATAAACCGCTTCAGGTTGGCGATCCTGGTTGCATCCGCGGGATGGGTTGAAAGAAATTCCGGCGGTTGCCCGCCCTGTTTCATTTGACTGAACCGAGTCCAAAACCTGACCGCTTCTCTTGGGTCGTACCCCGCCTTCGCCATATAAGCCAAACCAATCTGATCCGCTTCCGATTCATCACCCCGGCTGAAGGGAAGCTGAACTCCGTACTGCACTCCCAATCCCAGAGCGCCGAGAATCAATGCGCGGCTATCCTTGTTCGCAAGAGAGATACTGGCCGCCGACATTGCGGTAGACAACACCATTTGTTGAGTCATGCGCTGGGCTCCATGACGGGCCGTCACATGCGCTATTTCGTGGCCCATTACTGCCGCCAACGCCGCTTCATTCTCGCATACCTTCAATAAACCTGTATAAGCCGCAGTTTTACCGCCGGGCAACGCAAAAGCATTCATCTGGTCTGACTCAAACAGCTTAAATTCCCAATCCAGGTTCGGCATGGTGGTCACCGCCGCCAGACGCCGGCCAACTCGCTCGGTGATGCCGACCAGGCGGGCGTCCTTTGATTCCTTTTCCTTTTTGAGAATCTCCCCAAAAGCTTGCTTGCCCAAGGTCGCTTCCTGGGACAAAGAAATCATGATGAAAGCCTGCTTCCCCGATTCCGGGGTGGTCACGCAAGCCGCAATTAAAGCCAGTAAGACAAATATGGGACCTATAATTTTTGTTTTCATACTCCGAATTATATTGCTGATTGACCTGGTTTTGCAATGACAATTCCAACCATCCAATATTATTCCCACAAGTGGGTTTCATACCCCATAGCTTGATACAGCTTTTAAATGAAGATCTTTGTCGGATACCCCGTCCGCTTTCGGCGGGGTCGTTCATTTCGAGATAATTTTAAGTTGCCTGGTGGTTCTGGATGAAATATGATTTCTCCAGAAGGAGACCGAAATGCTGAAATATGAAACCCAGGCCGCACACAAAGGCTACCGTTTCGTTATTGGAGTCGATGAAGCGGGACGCGGCCCCCTGGCGGGACCCGTGGTCGCTGGCGCGGTTCTGCTCCCTCCACAAGTCTCTCTGGACGGTTTGGATGACAGCAAAAAACTTTCTCAAAAGACCAGAGAGAAATTTTTTTCGCGGATCACCCGGACCGCGTTGGCCTATGGCGTGGGCATCGTTTCCGTCGAGACAATCGACCGGATCAACATCCTGCAAGCGGCATTATTAGCCATGAAGCAGGCCATCGAAAAGTGCAACCTGTATCCCGACCTCCTGCTCATCGATGGCAACCAGCGCGTCGATCATCCAGCCGATCAATGGACCATTGTCAGGGACAAGTCACTGGCTAAGGTGAGTGTCCACGACATCCTGCCGGTGCTGACCACGTCCAAAGAACCGTGGATGTACGGGACCTCGTCCTATAATGTGGTTCAGCGACTGCCGAGTGGGCAGTGGCTGGCGTTTCTCCGCGGCACGTCGGCCAGGGGCCTGCCCACAGTGGGATTTGCACGCTCTAAGGACGGCAGGACTTGGGATTACTTTCCTGAAAACCCGGTGCTCAAGGGACCCCCAGGTGAGGCAAAACCCATCGTTCGCTCCGGCTTCATCGGCTATTACGATCTGTACGAAGACGAAGGCACCAAGCATTTCGCCGGACAGCGGCTCG
>JADFGI010000115.1 GCA_022567815.1 Nitrospinota bacterium | reverse complement strand
GCCGTATCGTGTGTGTTGGCGGGGTCTGTCGTGCTCCAGACCGGCGTGGGATCGTAGCCAGTACACACGGGTGAAAACACCAGGGTAGGTGCAACCGATGTATCCATCGGGTTGTTGTAGACAACCCGGATGATAGTTTCCCTTGGAATATCTTTGGAATTTATTAATGGGATAGTTTCAGATTCAATGACGGCTGGGTCCTCATACTGCGTCTGGAAGGTGAACGAGTCTCCGATCATTTGGTTGCCAGCCAAATCCTTCCCATCAAAGATGGTCACCGAGTAATCCGTGCGATATTCCAGGTTCCCCGACAGGGAAAAGTTCGCCGTATCATTGTTGGCCGAGGTTTTGCTCCAGGTTGGGCCTTGCAGTGTTGTTCCCAGTGGTTGAGTAAATCCAAGCGTTACCGTGATCTGCGAGTCCATAGGCTCGCAAAATACTATCCCTATCCCGGTGGATACTGAGATGTTGACCGAGGTGTCCGGCGGGAGTGTCGGACACAGAATTGGCGCTACAGTATCGATTACGAAATTCGAGGTTGCCCAGGCTCCGGAGATTCCCTCGTTGTTTGTTGCCCTTACCCGCCAGTACCAGGTTCCGTCACCAAGGATGGTGGTGGCTGTAAAACTCCTAGAGGATAATCCGAAGTGTTGGGTAGCCTGGCTGAAATCGCCGTCAAGGGCATATTCCAAGTCGTACGTGATGTTTTGTCCCTGGACCGCTTGCCATGAAAAAGTAGGAGTTTGGTCGTTGGTCGGGCTTTTAACGGAAATGAGCGTTGGGGAGTCCGGAGGGCCTTCAGGGAATTCTTCCTCGGCAATGCAGGCAGCGAGGACCAACGAGGCAAGAAGGCCGAAGAAAAGCAGAATAAAAAAGGAGAAGGAATTCGGCCTGAGCCGAATCTGATGGAAAAACCCTGAAATTTTTGGTTTTCTATCATTTGGGCAAAGGATGGACTCCGGCGGGTAATATCCCTTTGGCAGGACAGAGTTGGGGTAAATCCAGTTGTCTTTTCCCACAAGGGCTCCGGGGCAAACCACTGCGTTACAGCCCACCTCCACATTGTCCCCCAGAATAGCGCCGAATTTGTTGAGACCCGTGGCAATAGTTTTGTCATCAATGAGGGCGGGAATTTCAGGAAAAATTTGCACCTCCCGCTCCTTTTGTTCGGCGGTGCGGAACTGTAAATTGGCCAGACGCGAACCGGCTCCCATATTCACATGACTGCCTAAAATGCTGTCGCCGATATAATTGAAATGCCCGGCCTCGCTATGGTTCATGACGATGCTGTTTTTGATCTCGGTGCAATGCCCAATGACGCAATGACTGCCGATGAGTACATTTCCCCTGAGGTACGCCCCTTGGCGAATTTCGCAACCCTCGCCAATGACCAACGGACCTTTGAGGATAGCCGAAGGCTCCAGGATGGTCCCCTTGCCGATTAAAATTCCCAATGGTTTTATCAGGACGGTAGTCTTAATTTCTATCCAATGATTGACGAACAGGCTCTTGCCTATTTTAGCGTTGCCTTGGTCGGCGGAGTCGGCAACGGTTGCCCCCTCCAGGGTGTCCACGGATTCGGCATTTGCTGAATTTTTTTGCAGGATGGAATGGATACTTTTATCCAGAGTTTTCAGAGGTTCCCAGGGCCATTGGATTTGCTCGAAAAATTGCGCATGGGCAAAATCTTTTAAATGGGTAAAAAATTTTTCAATGGGAAGCATTAAATTATTTCCATCGTCAATTAGTAGATGGTTGAAAAAGGGTTTTAACTTTCATCAAGAAGCGATCATCGTCATCGCGAGTCCCGCAGAAAAAATTGCTGGATGAAAATTCTGCACAAGGCAAGATACCATTTGCAGTAAACTCATCGAACGTCAATATTTGCTCCAGCCCCAGGCTGGCGTCACGCTGGTCCAGCGCTACGCTGGCCGGAGGCAATATACCATTTTCCGCGTGGGGTCAGGCGATAGCCCTTTGCCGTCAACTCGATCAAATTCTGCTTGCCCATTTCGGCCAATACCCGCGTACGGGAGTTTTTGTCCAGGATCAACCGGTCCTCCGGCAAAGCCTTTGGGGCCACCTGACTCAAAACATCCAGTTCCAGTTTGTAATAATGATCCTCAGTGTCCTTGAGCGAACCCAGAATGAGCCGGATGGCATTCTCGCCGATTTTTTTGAGCAGGCGGGCTTCTTTTCGATCTCCCCGAAGGTTAACGCTGATCTTGTTTTCAGTACCGGAATTGCGCACAAAAATTCCGCCGGTCGGGTTTTTCCCGTTAGTGGGAGTCAGGGAAATATACAGCATGTCCGGGTCTTCCGGGAATTTGACGATGCGTCCCTTAAACCCAATGGCCTTGGCGTCGGCAAGAAGTGATTGTTTGACTTTTTTCCAGATGGCAGAATCTTTGTGAAACAATTCTTTCTTTATATAGTAAACGTAAAGAGTTTCCTTGAATCCGGGTTTGAACGGTTTGTGAATAGCGGAGAAATAAGCCCGAACAGACTTTTTTTGGAAAAGAGTCTCCGTGGCGGCGAAGGTGTTGAGAGCGCTTTTGAGTCCGTTGCCGAAGAACACGGGCATCCTGCCGCCGCTTTCCAGGTCCAGCCAACCGGGGGTGATGTTGTGCCCGGTTTCTTCGCTTCCAACGGCAAATGGAAGACGGGTGTAGTCGAATGGCTTCACTGAGGGGTTCTTTTTCTCCAAACCGTCAATCGCGTTTTCTATTTCCTGAAACTCGTCAACATTCAGAGTTCCATTTTTTCGGATGGCGTCCCACTTGCGCTGGATGGGAGCGGGTAGCTCGCGTCCGGAATTTTTTTTCAAGGTTTTTAGTCTTGATTCCGCGATCATGAACGCGGTTTGCAGTAAAATCCATTTATCGCCCACCGCGGCCAATTGTGGTTTCAGTCCAAGTCGTTTCGCTGCCACCGCCGTGTTGAGATCGCTTTCAACGGTATTGATGTACAAGGCGTTTTTATAACGTTTCGGATCGCGCCGTATCAAGTACATGGCCTGCAAAAACGCCGTTTCATCGCCGCTTAAAACCAACAGCGCGTCTTTGAAAGGATCGTATTCCAACCGGTAAAACCGGTCTCCGTCGGCGTCAAACACAGCTCCCGCAACCCTTTTTTCCCCTGCAAGGATTTTGGTTTTAAGTTTTCTTCCCAGCTCAAAAAGTTTCAGTACCGCTTTGTGTCTGCGAAAATGCCCCGACCGTTTGTCGATCATTGCTGGAGAGATGATGGCGTGGCCTTCGAGGTCGCCCACGCCGCTCCACAGATTGACATCGCCGTCGGATTCGGCATTCACTTCGATCACCCGGCCAAATCCCACGGCACGAAAGGCGTCCGCCGCCATTCCAGAGAGCGATCCCTTGGCGGGATCGACCACCAAAACAAATTTTTTATAAACGTTGGAATTTTTCGACTCCGGATCGGACCAGGAGTTTTCCGGAAGCAGAGTGAATTTGCGAAACAATTCCAGCGCCTGAGTCCGGCAATCTTTTTGTGTTCCTTTTAAAGGTGCCTTTTTCAAAGCCGCATAGTCAAGGGTTCGGATGGCACTGGTGAGTTCGATGTCGTTTTCCGGGAGGAGCTTCATACCACGAAAGGCGCAGAAAGTTTTGATGCCGTTTTGGTCCTTGGGATTGTGGGAGGCGGTGATCATAAAGCCTGCTTTGGCATTTTTATAAAGCATGTAGATCGGAACCAGGGGCGTAGGAACGATGCCCACGATCAACGCGTTTGCACCGGCTTTGCGGATTCCCCTGACGACCGCCCCGGTAAATTTTCCGTGGACATCCCGCGGGTCCCATCCCGCCACGATGGCCTCTCCGGGCTTCATTTTTCCGGTTTTGATTAAACAGTCCGCATAGGCAAATGCGTACAGTTCCATAAATTCTTCAGTGATGAATCCGCGTTCCAAAAAAACCTGTTGCGGAGTCAGGCCCTTGAACTCTTTGGACGCGGCGGACCGGACCTCGCGGCGGATACCGTCCGTTCCCTGGAGCCGCAACGGAAAAGAGTCGGACCGTTGTTTCTGTTTTTTCATGGGATATTCTCTTGAATCTCAGGAGGGACGCCCCGGACAAGCAAAAAATATAAATATGGATTTTAGTATGCAGTCAGGTGAACAAAATTATTCAAAGCAAAATCCTAGCACACGGGCCTGATTTTGTAAATTTATGCCGCCACAATTCCAAGGTCATGCCAAGCACCCTGTTGTTGAGTCCTATGGTTTGAAAACCCAAAAGGTTTTTGTGGATTTTATGGTATCGCAGAGTTAAACTCTGCTCAGATTTTGATCCCACCAGCGGGTTTAATTCCCCGCCCCGCAACGCGGGGAGGAGATGCGGGGCAGAGTTTGTGATATCCTTTCCTTTGTCTTCATGCCCCGCAGGGGTATCCAGAGTCTCTGGGTTGCTTCGCTCCGCTCGCAATGACGTTTTCACGAAGAAAGGTTTGGTCAGCCATAAACCCATCGCACGTTAATACTGGGTCCAGCGTCACGCTGGCCGCTTGCGGCGGGGTCGTACATTGGTTGGAATTCCACCCGCAAATTTCCGGAGAGACAGTTCTATGGCATACAAGAGTGTGGTAAAAAAAGAAAAGGTCGATGCGGTCATTTATACCGCCAACGAAAAAATCGAAGGAACTATTTTTAAGCTACCGCAAAACCGTCTGCTGGATATGTTGAATAATGACAGCGGACCTTTTATTCCCGTCACCTCGGCCAAAGTATTTCATCTCGTTACGGGAAGGTTGATGTACAAAGCCGAATTTCTTGCAGTCAACAAAAACAGTGTGGTTCTTATTGCGGATAAGGTGATGGAAGCGGGCGATTAGTTTTATCCCCTGCCCCGTTCACTCCCGCTACCCTCAACAGCCCCTGAAAATCATCCTCCTCGTCATCGCGAGCCGCCATCCGCGGCATGGCCGTTATAATATTTCCAAGCTTTCGCTTTGCTCGCCATGACGGGCAAATAATTTCCTCTCAAGCAGAATGTAGTCAGCCATAAATCCATCGACCGTAAATATCTCCTCCAGCGGTACGCTGGTCCAGCCCTCAGGCTGTCATGAAAAACCACCAGTTGGGGAAAAGAGGGGTGGTGTGGGCAAGTTTACAGGATTTACTATTTAAACCCTTAGCGTATAGGGAAAAATGTTCTATAATGAAAGGTCAATGACTAATTGAAAAATAGGGTTTTATGACCGAATCCGTCAAGCTCACTATTCCCAGTGACCCGAAATATCTCAGCCTTGCGCGCAAGATTGTTTACCACTTGTTGATCAACCACGATGTTTCCAAGGAAATCATTCCAAGGTTGGTTCTTTGCGTTGATGAAGCTTGTTCAAATATCATCAAATACGGTTATAACGGTTGCCGGGACCAACCTATAGAAATGACTTTCTCCCTGGCTGAAGATTTTTTTGAAGTGAAGATTCGCGATTACGGAAAACAATGCGATTCCCGCGACATCAAGCCACGGCCTATCCATGAGGTCAAACCGGGTGGCTTGGGAACTTATTTTATCAATGAAATCATGGATGAGGTTAATTATTGCACCAATCGCGAAAAAGGCACATTGCTCACTATGTGCAAAAATCTGAAAGGTGAGCTGGCTTCCGCCCGAAGGGAAATCGGGTGATTTCATGAGCCTTGAACTCAAAACCAGCCAAAACGGCAACGGGGTGGTGACGGTACTGATTGAGGGCGATATCGATATGAGTTCCTCCACCGAGGTCCGCACCCATTTGACGGATTTGTTCAAAAAAAAACAAAAGGCGATTGTCGTTGATCTTTCCAAGGTGCCCTATATCGACAGTTCGGGCATTGCCACTCTGGTTGAGGGATTGCAATGGAGTCACGCCAACAAAACAAAATTCAGGCTGACCCGTTTGACGCCCATGGTTAAAGACGTGTTTGAAATTGCCCGCCTGTTGACGGTGTTTGAGGTGTTCGACTCAAATGAAGAAGCGCTTAAAGGGATTTGATTGTAAGCTCGATTAGGAATGAAAATTGAAGAATGAAGGTCCGGGAATAAAGAATCCACGCGGCTCCAGGTACGGCCCCGCCACAAGCGGATGGGGTATTAGGTTTGAGATTTTAGGTTTTTACCTACAGCCTACGGCCTCAAGTCTACGGCCTGTTTATCCCCTGTGTCACCTGGGCGCCTCTATTAATTCTGGGTGAGACAGATTGAGATTCAAAATTCCTAAGAGCAAGGCGGTAAGTGCTTGTAATAGTTACTCTATTACGGGCGCTTATCAACGCCGTTATTGAGGATTTTGGACTCAAGATGCTCATACACGAATTAATAGAGGTGCCCAATATACCGGGCATGCGAGATTAGCTTGCCGCCCGCCGACCACCATCCCCTCCCGAAACTTGGGTGGCCGGCGGAACATGAGGGCCACCTCGGCCTTGGTGATGGCAACCTCGATGTTGCCAAATTGCACTTTCTCACGTTGCAGGTACAACACAGGTTGCAGGTGCAACACAGGTTGCAGGTACAACAAATGGCGTCCTGCCCCGGGCGCCGATGAGGCAATGGGTGCTCAGTGTGCCTTTTCCACTGCGCTTCTTGTTCGCCAGTCAACCAGCGATCATGAGTCAGGTGCTGGGAATCGTCTATCGGGCGCTGGCCGCACACTTGATCAAGAAAGCAGGATTTGTTCAAGCATCGGCGCATACCGGCGCGGTGACGCTGATCCAACGATTTGGCAGTGCTCTAAATCTAAACAGCCACTTCCACATGCTGTTCCTGGACGGGGTTTACATCGAAACACCCAAAACGAAATTCAGGCCCGTGATGGGGCCAACCCATAACGAACTGGTGCAACTGGTGCACACAGTCAGCCACCGCATCGCCCGATTTCTGGAGCGCCGGGGTTTATTAGTGCGTGATGCCGAGAACGCCTACTTGGACTTGCAGCCAGAAGATGAATCGCCAATGGACACCCTCATGGGGCATTCCATCACCTATCGCATTGCCACCGGCCCGAATGCTGGCCGCAAGGTGTTGACCTTGCAAACGCTGCCAGCAATCGAGGATGAAGGCAGTAGCCGGGTGGCAAGTATGGATGGCTTTTCACTCCATGCCGGTGTCGCCACACAGGCCCATGAGCGCGACAAGCTGGAACGAGTGTGTCGTTACATTGCCCTACAGGGACGGTAGGGTACTTAGACGCTTAGGTGAGAGTGACCAAATTAATTGCGGGGGTTACCCCGGTTTTTGACCACATTATTTGAGGGGAATAGAAAAACCCCCTCAAATAACTTGAAAATTATCCGAGAGGGCTGTTTCCTGAGTTCTGCGAAGAAACCAAGGGAACGATCCAGTGTGTCACGCCTTTCTCACCGATTCCAGATTTTATCAATTTCTTTTTCACATCGACCAGGAGATCGCGGCTGAAGTAAAAGCCAATGGTTGTCGCTGTGGCGGGGTGCTGCACAGCGCCCGTTATCCTCGCAAACCGCGTGGACTGCGTGGTTTGTTGGGTGAGTCTTATCAGACTCGCTTGAGTTTCTGTTGTGCCGTGGACGGTTGTCGGCGCCGTTGCACACCGCCTTCTGTGCGGTTTCTCGGGCGCAAGGTGTATCCGGGCGCCATCGTGATCCTGGTCACCGCCCTGGAGCACGGGCTCACGCCCAATCGCAGGGACTGGTTGATCGAGACCCTGGATCTTTGGCCACAGACCCTGTCTCGCTGGCGCAAGTGGTGGCGAGAGGTCTTTTCTGCCAGTCGCTGCTGGCAAGCGCAGCGAGGTCACTGCATGCCGCCGCTGGATCCCGGGCAGTTGCCCGGCGCCTTGCTGGGCGCCCTGACGGGTGGGGATTTGAGGCAGCGTGTGTGTCAGTTGTTGTACCTGCTGACCCCCATCACGACCGGCTCTTGTTCGGGCTATTTGAGGGCTGTCACCGACCCGCAGAAGATGTGATCGCCAAATCCTGAAGGGCTTCGTAGACTCCCGGCTTGGTCAATTTCAGGGAGCAAGCCAATGAGTAACGAGTCAGACCCCGATTGCTGGGCGCGGTTGCGCTTTGCGATCATCGGGCCGTTGTTGGTCGCGCCACCGGCACACGGTGAGTTGCGCCCGGCCCTTGAGCGGTTGGCAAAACAGAGCTGGAGACATCCGATCAAGGGGACCGCGCTGCGCTTCAGTTGGGCTACTTTGGAGCGTTGGCACTACCTGGCCCGGGGTGCTCAGGACCCGGTGGCGGCCCTGCGGCGTCGCCGCCGCGATGATGCTGGTCGCACTCGGGTGCTTCCGGCGTTGATCAAGCAGGCGCTTGATGCGCAATACCTCGATCACCCGGGCTGGACGGTGCAGTTGCACTACGACAATGTGCTTGCACAAGCTGGAGAAGATCCCGCCCTGGGGTCCATGCCCGGCTACGGCGTCATCCGGCGTTACTTCAAGGCCCGGGGACATCATCGTAAACGCCGCCCCAAGCGCAACACCGCCGGCGCCCGGTTGGCCGAGCAACGCCTCGAGAAGCTCGAAGTGCGCAGTTACCAAGTCGATTAT
>JADFGI010000114.1 GCA_022567815.1 Nitrospinota bacterium | reverse complement strand
ATACGATTCGTGGCAGATTCCGGGGCAGTACCCAGATAATAATTGATGGTTTGGTGAATTTGACGACAGGCTCTAGAATCCCAGGGGCACGTGAGCAAGTTCCCCCTCACGGGGACAGGCGCACTCCGCGGAGGAGCCAGCGACGCTGGACCCAATATTTACGTGCGATGGATTTTTCGTTTTTAGGGCCTCGCGTAGCGTCACAGGCCCAAGCTTCCTCCCCGTGTAACGGGGGGTGGGAATTAACTGACAGGTTTATTTTGATGAGTCGCTTCACCAGAAGGACTCTGTTCTTTCAAGCGTACCTGGGGGAAACTTTCCGCATCCCCGTTTTTGGATTTGGTTTCATCACCCTCGTGATTGGCGCCGGTTTCTTTTTCCGCCTCATTGGCAAATCGTGCCTTTTTAGCAACTCTTGCCGCCATTTCCGCTTGCATCCTGGTAACTCCCCGGTTTTTGGGAATCATTGGCTCAATGGCGGTTTCTTGTTTGGCTTTTTGCAACAACTCCGATGGAACCCTGGCCACCTCCGAGGCTTGTCCGCTTTTAGATATCTCTTGAAATTGTTCGCTGGAAATGATCTGCGCTTTACCGGGCTGTCCCTCCGGGGTAAAGGGAATGGTTTCAATCGAACCCTCCAATCCGACAAAGGTGGTTTTTCCATCCGGTTCAACGATGACGACGAATTCCGTTCCCCGGACACCGGCAATACCCGAAGGGGTGATAACTTTGAAAGTCGAGTCCTTGTTTTTTTCCCTGGTCACAACAAACCGTACCGCGCCCAGGGAAACCTGGACCACGGTTTGACGCAAATTTTTATCCGGATCAAAGATGTGTTTGGTGATTGTAACCCGCGCGTTCTCGCCAATGGAAAGTGTGCTGGCGTCATCAAAGGAAAAGGACACTTTGGAATTCATCCCGGTATCGATTCTATCCTTCAAAAAAACAGGGGAAGCGAGGTGGGTCCGCCTTTTTAAATCCTCTCCCTCGGCAGATTGAAAAACCTTTCCTTCGACGGCGATGGCCAGGCCAATATCGGGGGAAATGACGATACCTGCGTTTTTTAAATATAGTTTCTGGTCGAGCAGGCTCTTTCCCGCAGGTGCTCCGGTAAAAGCGTAAGTCACTGTCACAAATTCCATGTCTTGCAACGAACTCTCGGGGTCTTTTCCTTCCAAAATATTAAAGCCGTGTGATTTCAATGACAGGACTGTATGGGCGTATAATTCATCTTCGGACAATGTGGCAGGGTTTTGCGGGAAGAGCGGGTTCCCCGGTTGGTACTTGGCCATTAAATAGATAAATTCTATCCGGGTAATTCTATTTTTTCCCTTGGAAAAAGCTGAAGGGAGATAAACAGCTTGAAAAATGAAGACGAAAATAATGAAAACTGCCGTTTGAAAGAAAAACCGGAAATCCGGGCGTAAAAAATTTCTCCGCATACTCATGGCCTCTTAACCATAGATTTGCAAACGTTTTCATTGTCGATGTTTATTTTAAAATGTTGAGTTTCCATGTCAAGTTAAGAGATTTTAAGGGTGCGTGATACAATTGATTTCTCAATCAATAATTCGTAAATTTTTTTACCGACGATGAAAAAAATAGCTCCCTGGGCTCTGGGTTTGACCATTACAGCAATGGTGGTTGTTTTTTACCGAGCGCAACCGCCATTAATCTACCAATTGGAGCTCATGTTCCAAAATGCCCATTTTCAATGGCGTGGTCCCATTTCTCCGGGACCAGAAGTGGTTATTGCCGCTATTGATGAAAAAAGTATCGACGAATTGGGGCGATGGCCCTGGCCAAGAAAAAATTTGACCCGCCTGGTAGAAAAACTTGTGGAACGACAAGCCAGAGTCATTGGTTTTGACATGGTTTTTTCTTCTCCCGATGAAAGCTCGGGAATCGAAAGCCTGAAAAAACTGCAAAGGGAACTGATTGATAAAACCCAAGGCAGTTCAGAAGTTTTCCAAACGGTGGAACGTTTTATCCAAAACGCGGAATACGACAAGCAATTTTCCGAGGTTCTTGAAAAATCCGGGCGTTCTGTGTTGGGATATTTCTTTCATTTTCAGCCGGAAGGATTGGACCATCTTTCAGAGAATACCCTGCATGGATTTTTTCAAAATATCAAGTCCTCGCAATTTGTAGGATTTATTAAATCCAACGAAAAGGTGGATTTGTCATCCGTTGATTTTCGATCCGCTTATGCCGTCGAATCCAATATTCCTATTCTTTCAAAGGCGGTCAGACAGTCGGGTTTCATCAGCACGGATGTGGAACCGGACGGATCCATCCGAAAGTTACCGCTTATCGTTAAGTATCATGATAAAAAAAGCGATCAAGATTATTTTTTCCCGCCGCTGGCTATCCGGGTTTTGGAAAAGTTTCTTGATGGAACCCTTTTATTCCGTGTGGGCGAGCGTGGTGTCAAAAATGTTTTGCTCGACGGAGACTTTCCTTTGAATATCCTTACCAACCTCAAAGGGGAAACGCAAATCAATTTCATGGGAACTCGCGGGACGTTTCCCCACTATTCGGTAACGGATATCATTCATGACCGGCAGGATCTGGTTCCCAAAGGAAGTTTGCGCGATAAAATTGTCCTGGTGGGGGCCACCGCACCCGGATTGGAAAATATCAAGATCACCCCTTTTGATCCAAACTTCCCCGGAGTGGAAATTCATGCCACGGTCATTGATAATATTCTGCACAAAAATTCCCTGCATCAACCCGATTCGATTCAAGTCATCGATATGGCCTATTTGATCATTTGGGGCATTTTGCTGACCGGGATTTATTCCCGCATCAAACCGGGATACGGATTGTTGGTCTGGCTCTTTTCAATTGGCTTGCAATTTGGCCTCAGTCATTGGCTTATGGTCCACAAAAATTTCTGGATCACCGATGTGTTCCCGTTGCTGGAAAATATGCTGATTCTGGCTGCTCTCATGATTTACCGATATGGCACCGAAATGAAGCAAAAACAAATGGTCGAAAATGTCTTCAGTAAATATCTGCCTTCCAGTGTCATCGATCAGCTTTTGAAAGAACCAGGCCGATTGAAGCTTGGCGGCGAACAAAAAGAACTGACGGCATTGTTCACCGATATTGAGGAATTCACAACCCTTTCGGAAAAATATCCGCCCGAAGAACTGGTGAACATTCTCAATTCTTATTTTACCGAAATGACGGAAATTCTTTTCAAGCATGAAGGCACCCTGGACAAGTATGACGGGGATGCAATTAAATCCTTTTTTGGGGCGCCGCTGTATTTTCCCGACCACGCGAAGCGTGCTTGCTGGGTAGGCATTGAAATGCAGGAAAGACTCGGTCAACTTCGCAAACAGTGTAAGAAATCGGGGAGGCCGGAACTTTACATGCGGATCGGGATCAACACCGGTTCCATGGTGGTGGGAAACATGGGTTCCAAAAACCGTATGAATTACGGGATCAATGGCGATTCCGTAAACCTGGCCGCACGCCTGGAAGCCGCAAACAAGGAGTATGGAACCTTTTCTCTAATCAGCGAGTCAACCTACGAACAAGCTAAAAACCATATTGAAGTCCGGGAACTGGAAACCATCCGGGTCGTGGGAAGAATGTCGCCGGTCAAAGTGTATGAGCTGTTGGGAAAAGCGGGATCAATCAATGAAGCTGTCCGTGAAATTCTGCCGTTTTATAATAAAGGACTTGAATTTTACCAAGAAAGAAACTGGGAGGAAGCGATCCATTTTTTTGAGCAGGCTCTGCGAATCAATCCCACGGACGGCCCCTGCCGGACCTTCAGAAACCGTTGCCTGCGTTTTAAATCGAATCCTCCACCGGAAATTTGGGACGGCGTATTTCGCCTGTCGACCAAATAAGTCAGCGGGAAAAACGGGTGATTCGATTAGTTGCTACAGGGACAATGGTCCACCGGCGGGAAGTTTCCTCCGGGTTCAAATGACTATTTCCCGGCGCATGATTTTTTCATTCAGAATGAGAATCTTTTTCCCCTGAACTTTCAGACACCCGCGGACCTGGAATTCTTTAAGAATCCGCGCAAAGGTTTCCCGCGACAATCCTGACATATTGGCCAGTTCCTGGCGGGAAAGAGTCAAATGCATCGCCAACCCGGTTTCTTCCTTTTTTCCTATTTTGTCCGCGAGGTCCAAAAGACATCGGGCCACTTTCCCATACGCATCGAAAAAAGTCAGGTTGGAAATGTTTTCTGTCGTTGTTCGTAAACGATTGGAAAGTTCCGTCAACATCCCCAGAGCCACCGAAGGGTTTTTTTGAATGAGGCCAACAAAATTATCTCGAAAAATAATAAGGGCCTGGGTATCTTCCACGGCTGTGGCGGTCGCGCTCCGTGGCCCACCGTCAAGAAGAGCCATCTCCCCAAAGAAATCATTAATGGAAAAAGTTTTAATAATAAACTCATGATTGTTGGAATCGACAAGGGAAATTTTGACCAACCCTTTCTTTATGATAATTAAAGAATCGCCGGGGTCACCCTGATCAAAGATCACCTGGTTTTTGCGATAAGTCTTTTCGAGCATGATTTCGGAAAGCTCTTCCAGGTGTTTTTCAGACAACGATGAAAAAACAGGTATGTTTTTCAGGCTATCAATTTTAGCAACCATTTGCCCCTATCATCTTGTTTAAGGTTTGTTGGAGTTCAACCAACCAAGCTCTATTATACATTGAAACTGTAAAAGGAAATTCCTTCCCAGTAGTTTTCCATTCTAACCATCTTATTTTTAAATTTCCTGTTTTTTCTCGAGCACTGAAAAAACCAATCTTTTTCCAATTGGCATTTAAAAAAGCACTTTTAAGGAGACCTCTAATAATTCGATAATTTTCCTTCAGGCAACTCGCGGGCCCTTATTTCATAAGGGCCGCTCATGGCCAAAGGTAATTTTTACAGGCGCCCTTAATTCTTTGCAACGAATGAGCCGGAATTTTTGAGGGATGATTTGAGAAATGGCAAGGAAATCTTCTGGAGATCGACCAAATAAGTGTTTCATGTCTTGGGAACAAAAATGCAATGGGACGAAATAAAATCGGTGACACGTGGGATTTCTCGACCAACAACATCAGCTCCGATATTGAAATTCACCACAATAAGAAGACTGATCTCAAATCCATAAGTCGGGCGCTCGATTCGCCTCAGAGAAGTACGCATGGATGGAAGGTACCATTTAAAGCAGGGGCTCATTGGGTTACTCAAAACCCTTTATATTAAACTTCTATGAATCACTCATTCAGCTCTCAATTTCAGCAAACTTTTTTAATGACTCTGCGATCACAGAGAATACTGTTTCGAATGGATAGTCCTTCCCTATGTAATGAAACGCGCCTTTATCCATGCATAGTTGCATCGCGGCAATATCACCTCTTCCAGTCAACATGATGACCAGCGCATCAGGGTTTATGGTTAGGATTTCTTCCAGGATCGTGCTTCCATTTATACTTGGCATCTCAAATTCGAGTAGAGTCAAATCCGGCTTCTCAGATTTAAACAACTCGATCGCTTGTTTACTATTTCTGGCTTCTCCAACAATTTCAAAATTCCGGGCAAGCAAACGCCTCTTAAGAAACCTAATATAATGTTCATTATTATCAACAAGAAGTATGCGTTTGTTCTTTATTTGATGCATAAAAATTTTCCTCAAATTATTTTTGGCGGATTTTTTTGAAAAATATGAGAACTTTTCCTCTTCCAAACCCACACCGTGTCAGCCCGTTATGAACAAACCCGGGGTTCAAGCTAAGAAAGGGTTATATGTTGGTTGATGAAAATAAGAACGGCATATTTCACTGGAACCTTTAACCAATTGCAATTTTTCTGTTTAAGGGGGGATTTTTCAATATTTCCTGGATTCCCTGGAATTTAGAAAAAACCAGCTTTGAAGAGCCCTTATTCTCTAAGGGTCAGGATGAGGACAAGGGTGAGTGACTCCTGATCTTGCCCGGAATATGTGGACACGAAGTTAAGCCGCATATTTTTTCTCAAAGTCTACCGGGCTTAGATAGCCAAGATAGGAATGGCGTCGTTGCCGATTGTAAAATATTTCAATGTAATCAAAAATATCCGTCTTCGCCTGCTGACGGGTATCGTAGAAATTTCCGTGAATCAACTCCATCTTGAGAGTGTGGAAGAAACTTTCCGCCACAGCATTATCCCAGCAATCCCCCTTCCGGCTCATACTGCACTGAATTGCATGAGCTTTTAATAAACCCCGAAACTCATTGCTGGCGTACTGAACCCCTCGGTCGGAATGATGAATCAGTCCCGATTCCAGGCGTCCATTCCTGATCGCCATATTGAAAGCGTCTATTGCCAGTTGCCGGGTGATCCATCGGTCCATGGCCCAGCCAATGACTTTCCGGTGAAACAAGTCCAGCGTCACCGCCAGATACAACCAGCCTTCCCGGGTCGGAATATACGTGATATCCGAAACCCAGCATTGACCTGGCTTTGAGACATTAAATTGCCGTTGTAATTTATTCTCGGCTATCGGATAGGAATGAACGGAATCCGTCGTCACCCGGAACTTGCGTTTGTGTTTGGAAACGATTCCATGTTGGCGCATCAGACGGGCCACCCGATGCCTGCCGCAGGCGTGACCGTTCGCGTTCAACTCCGCATGGATCCGGGGACTGCCATAAGTTTTGCGGCTCTTCTGATGAGCCGCTTTGATCTCAACAAGCAACCGCCGGTTCTCTTGCCTGAGGGGGCTCTCGGGACGATTCAGCCAGGCATAGAACCCTTTTCTACCCACGTCCAGAGTCCAGCACATCAAACTGACTGGAAATGCTCTCCGGTGAGCCCGTATGCCTGTCCAGACGAAGCGTGGGAAAAACATACTTCATTTCGGGTCCTCCGAGAAGATGGCCACTGCTTTTTTTAATATGTCACGCTCCATGCGAAGACGTTCGTTCTCTCGTCTTAATCCGCGCAACTCCGCGTCCTCGGGGCTCAAACGGCCCTTCCCAGGGAAAGCCTCTATTTTGCCTGACTCACTTTTCTTTTTCCAGCGGCCCAGTAAATTCTCCCGGATTCCAAGTTCACGGGCCACCTCTGAAATCCGCCGACCCTCCTCTACAATTAACCGGACCGCTTCAACTTTAAATTCTTTCGTAAATTGCCTTCGATTCTTTACCATAAGAACACCTCCGAAAATGATTATAAACATCACTTTCTTCGTGTCCAATATTCCGGGGCAAGATCAAGAACCCCCATTATGGCCTATAACACCAAAACGGTTTGCAAACTCACTGGAATTACCCAAAGGCAGGCGGATTACTGGGACAGCACTCATTTCATCAAGCCTTCTTTGAAAGAGGCATCCGGGACCGGGAGCATGAGACTTTATTCCTTCCAGGATGTTGTTCAGTTAAAGGCGGCAAAGACTCTCATGGACAAGGGGGTATCCCTTCAAAAAATACGCAAGGCAGTTTCTTACTTGAAAAAAAATTTCCCTGACACGAGCAAGCCTTTGTCTCGAATGAAATTTTTAACCGATGGGGAAACCATCTTTGTGTTAACCAATAAAAATAGTCAGATACTGGACGCTCTTTCCAGCGGACAGATGGTGTTTTCCATTGCCATTGGAAATATCATTGAAGACCTGAAAGGGGAAGTTGCAGATTTGAACCAGGAGCGCGAGTACAAGGTTTTAGTTGGAAAAAAATCTTATAAGGTGGTTCTCCGCCCCGATCTTGAGGACGGTGGGTTTTGGGTGGAATGTCCGTCTCTTCCCGGTTGCGCTTCCCAGGGGGATACCGTGGAGGAAGCCCTGGCGATGATTAAGGACGCTATTCAGGGCCACCTCGAAGTTAAGGCCGAGACCCGCAAGCGGAAAAAAGCGACCGCCTGATGATTGGGATTCACAACCTCAAACCCGGCAAAGTAGTCAAGGCATTTGAAAGGGCGGGATGGGAAAATCAGGGGCAGAGAGGTAGCCACGTTAAATTGACCAAAGAAGGAAGCGAATACATCCTGTCAATCCCCGTTCACAAAGGAAAGCCCATTAAGAAAGGATTGTTGCTTGACCAGATCAAGAAAGCTGGATTGACGGATGAGGAGTTTATGAAGTTTTATTTAAGAAAATAAAATAATCCAAATTCAGGGCTAGGCTCATTACCGAAAGCCGGGTTCCTTCACCCGGTTGCCCTGACCCACAAAGAAGGGGCATGAAGGGGCGCGATATGGATAAGGAAAGTATTTTCGCTGAGATAGATTGGGCCAGCGTTATAGATTCATCAAAAATTAATTTAGATACTTGGGTAGGAATTATTTCAGGGTTTAAACCTTTCTATCTAGGGACTATTTTGGAAAAAGTTCTAGAAGGCGCCTCTTCAGACGTTCCACCTCAACATTTGCGTGCTGCTAAAGATGTGGAGGCAGTTCAAAAAATATTGCAAGAAGAAATTAAAAACGAAAGATTATGGGCTGAGGAGAATGAGTTTGGAGATAAACGCTATATTACCCAAGAAGTCTGTGCACGAGCGCATGATAGAAATATAAAGGATTTGTGCTGGAAG
>JADFGI010000113.1 GCA_022567815.1 Nitrospinota bacterium | reverse complement strand
CGATAGATTTTAGATCCCGCTCCGCTTTCTTGGCGTAAAATATTTTGGTCGCGCCATACATCTCGCGGGCGACCGTTTCTATTTTGGTTTTCACCCCATCGTTCCAGTCGTACAAAGGATGAAAAGGGGAAATTGTTTTTTCTGCGTGTTTTATGACGGTTCGCGCTAAATCCAGACCGCCTTTTCCGCCTTCCGCAAAAACATCGCTTACGGCGAAGGGAACCCTCAATCGGGTTTCGCAATGCTCACGCACCCGATTGATTTCTTCATCACGATCTTCCGGAAAGCGGTTGAGGCAGACGATGGGTATTTCGCCAAATTTGGCGATGTTTTCCACATGCTTGTCCAGATTCGCCAACCCTTTTTCCAATGCATCGAGATTCAGCCCGGACAAATTTTTCAATTCCACACCCCCATGCCTTTTCAAAGCCCGGCAGGAAGCAACGAGGACCACGGCGGCGGTATCCAGTCCGGCGCTTTTGCATTTGATGTCGAAAAATTTTTCCGCGCCGAGGTCGAAACCGAATCCCGCTTCGGTGATTGCCCAATCGGCCAGGGACAACGCCATTTTGGTGGCCAGCGTCGAATTGCATCCGTGTGCTATGTTGGCGAAAGGTCCGCCGTGAATAAAGGCAGGAACCCCTTCCGTGGTCTGCGCGAGGTTGGGAAGCAAGGCATCTTTGAGCAAAGCGGTCATTGCACCGGTGGCGTTCAGGTCCCCGGCTGTGACGGGTTGGTCCTCGTAAGTGAAAGCCACCAAAATTCGGTCCAATCTTTTTTTGAGATCCACGTAGTTTTCCGAAAGGCAAAGGATGGCCATGATTTCCGAGGCGGCGGTGATGTCGAACCCGCCTTCACGTGGAATACCCTGAAGCGTTCCCCCCAAACCCAGAATGATCTTTCTGAGGGCCCGGTCGTTCATGTCCATCACCCGCTTCCAGGTGATGCGCCTGGGGTCGATATTCATTCTCTGATCGTGATAGATGCGGTTGTCCAGCATTGCTGACAGCAGATTATTGGCAGAGGTGATGGCATGGAAATCCCCCGTGAAGTGAAGATTGATTTCCTCAGCCGGAATTACTTGGCTCAACCCGCCCCCTGTGGCTCCGCCTTTCATCCCCATGCAGGGTCCCATGGAGGGTTCCCGAAGCGCCAGGCAGACAGATTTTCCCAGTTGCGCCAATGCCTGCCCCAGCCCGATGGTTGTGGTGGTTTTGCCCTCTCCCGCCGGGGTCGGAGTGATGGCGGAAACAAGGATGAGTTTTCCACGCAGAGGATTTCTTTGCAGAACCTCCAGGCGAACCTTTGCCTTGGTGTCGCCAAAGAGGATGATATCGTCAGAAGATAGTCCCAATAAAGCGGCAATTTCGGCGATGGGTTTTCCGGGAAATGAGGATTCGAGGCAGGGGTCGACCATAGGTATTTGGAGATTGATTTTATTCGAGAGGCAATGTCATGACGATTCCACCCATGACATCGTTCAGCTTGAAGTCTCGCTTGGGGCTATTAGGGTGGTTGTTGTGGCAGGTCACGCATGCGGGACTCACCGCAAAATCCGGGTAAACCGCTTGAAAATATTTTCTGCCACCGATTTCCCGGTATTCAATGTAAGGACGAACGGGATGGCGGACGACGTATTTCAATCCTTTACGTTCAAATTCATTGGCGGGTCCGTTGTGTTTGTTGATGGGCCAGGGACTGATCAGTTTAAAATGCAGATCAATATTTTTATTGATGATCAGATCGGAAGCGTTTAACAGAAATTGCGCTGGAAGAAGCAGGGCATTGTCTTCCCACCAGTTTTCGGAAGCGTAAACGATATTTTTTTCCTGCAGGCGATTCACCACAAGGTTCGAATAAACCTGCCTGTCCGATTCCAGAACGGAATGGATATAGTCCGCGACCACTTCAGCGGGAATCCGGTAATCCTCTTCGGCAATGTTTTTGCCGTTGCCATTCAGAGGCAATACGATGGATATTCCGCCCATCACATCCCCCATCTTGAAATCCGTTTTTGGGCTTTTGGGATGATGATTGTGGCAGTTGATGCAGGCCTTGGTGACGGCTTTATCGGGATAAATGGCTTTGAAATACGGTTTTCCCTTGATGGTAACGACCTTGGTAAAAGGTTTTTCGGGGAATTTTAAGGTTTCCTCCAATCCAATTTTTTCAAATTTGGTTTTGGGACCGTTCTTTGCGTTGATGGGCCACAAACTCATCAGCCGATATTTCATCCCTATGTCTTTGGCATTGGAAGTATTTGAAGATAACAGTAAAAATTGAGCGGGGAGTAGAAGGGTGTTTTCCTCTTTCCAGTTCTCAGTTGCTTTAAGGTCGATGGTCACTCCCAGACGCTCGACAATGACTTCCGAGTAAATCGTTCGGCCCGCTTCGATGACAGCGTGAATATAGTCCGCGGCGGATTTGGGTGATATTCCAGTTGTATTTTTTATGTCGGTGGACGGATTGGCCCAGGATTCAACGTTAAAGGAATTTATTGATAAGAACAGGGAAAGTAGTATTGAGAGTGGTAATTTAAACATAACTTTTTCTCAACATCCGTTGAATCTTTTAAACGACCAATAAGTGCAGGACCGTAGCATATTTTTATGATTATGCTGGAAAAATGAAGGGCCACCCTCCTGGGTGACCCCATCCGTTTAGGGTTCCGGTAAAATACTTCAACGATCACTCAATATTTCTTTGGGAAAAGAAGTAAATTCCCAACCCGACCACCGCGACTACCGCAACAATGAACATCGGTTCAAGGCCAAAGACATAGTTATCGCCAAAATCTATCCATTCCATCGTAAAGCCTTTTTTGGTATCTAATTCATTCACTCTGAAGGCCCTCCACAAAAAAAAGGAAAGTTTGAGGTTCATTATGAAAGAAATTCAAATACACGAAATTCTCTCTAATAAAAATCTTGTTCTTCAAACCAATTTTGTCAATAGAAAAGAAACAAATAGAGGATAATTAAGGTTCTATGAGAAGGCAATTTTGGGAATGGAGAGGGTCCTGCGCATTCATTTTCCGAATTGTTTATGGTTTTAAGACCTGCCAATAAAAAAATAAGGAATATAATGAATCCGGTTTGCCGGGATTTTCATTCGCTGTACATTTGTTTTTTTACGGTACAATTTGCAATCGGCCTATAGTTTCCGTCAATCGATTTCTAATGTTCTGAAACATCAGGTTCAACGCATGGATCATCTAATCAAAGATCTGGCCATTCTCTTACTCGTTTCCCTGCCAATCAATATCGTATTCCATAAGATCAAGATCCCTTCGGTGATGGGGTTTTTGCTGGCGGGGGTCATCATTGGTCCGAGTAGCCTCCAATTGATCCAAGACCATGAGAAGGTCAAGCAGTTGGCAGAGATCGGCGTGATATTACTGCTTTTTGTCATCGGCCTGGAGTTTTCCCTTCAACGCATGATGAAGGATTTAAAGGTGATTCTTGGCGTCGGCACTCTTCAACTGGGATTGACGGGAGTTTTGGTTTTTTTCATTTTCAATGGCTCAGGGTATTCGGTTAACCAGGGCTTGCTGTTTGGGTTGTTGATTCCGTTGAGTAGCACCGCGATCGTGCTGAAAATGATAACCGACCGGGCGGAAATAGATACCCGGCACGGCCGTATTTGCATTGGGACGTTGTTGTTTCAGGATATATGTGTGGTTCCCATGATGCTCATCATTCCCCTGCTGTCGCAATCAGGTCAATTATCTCCATTGGATTTCGGTGTGGCCACCTTGAAATCAATCACTGCGGTGGCGGCCATTTTCTTTCTTGCCCGGATGATCGTTCCCCGGTCTTTGCAGGTTATAGCCCGAATGGGCAGTAAGGAGCATCTCACGCTGTTTGTGATCCTGATTATCCTGGGGACGGGCTGGGTTTCGGAATCTGTGGGATTATCTCTGGCAATGGGGGCTTTTATTGCGGGAATCATTATTTCTGAATCCGAATACAGTTACCAGATCATTCTGGATATTCTGCCGTTAAAAGATTACTTCGGCAGTATCTTTTTTATATCTGTGGGCATGCTTCTTCAGGTCGATATATTTTATGATTCTGCACTCTGGTATTTGGGATTGGCGGGTGCGGTGATCGGGCTGAAAGCTTTTTTGGGTTTCCTGGCTTGTCTCCTGTTAAAAAATTCGTTTAGGATTTCGTTCATTGTTGGAGTTCGGTTGGCGCAGGTGGGGGAGTTTTCTTTGCTTCTTGCCAGCCTGGCCCTGGAAAAGGATTTGTTTTTGCCGGGCCACTATCAATCGTTTTTAATCGTTTCCATTCTCAGCATGCTGGCCGCGCCCCTTTTGATCCAGCTTTCCGCCGGGCTTTCGATGAAACTTCATTCTCTGTTCGGGGTGGCCGCTTCCGATGAATCGGAATCCGTTGAGCAGGAAAAACTTTCAGGGCATGTGATCATTGCCGGGTTCGGAATGGTGGGCCGCAACCTTTCCAGGGTACTCAAGGAAACGCACACTCCATTCATCGTTCTTGAACTGGACGGCGAACGCATCAAGCAGGCTTTGGACGAAGGGATATCCGCTTTATATGGGGATTCCACTCATCGCGATATTTTATTGCGGGCGGGAATCCAACGGGCGAAAATGATGGTTTTTGCCACTACTGACTATATTGCCGCCGAGCAGGCCGTGAGGCTGGCCAGGCAGTTGAACCCGAACATTTATATTTTGGTGCGGGTTCGATATGCCAAGCAGGTTGATGCCCTCAACGAAGCAGGAGCCAATCAGGTGATCCCGGAGGAATTTGAAACGTCCATCGAAATTTTTTCCAGGGTCTTGCATGAATATCATATTGCCAACAACATCATCGAACAGCAGGTGGAATTGGCAAGGCTGGAAGGGTACAGCATGTTTCGGGGATTGTCCCTGGATATTGCGAGCATGAAAAAGTTCTCCGCTTACTTGACCGCGAGTTTGACGGAATCTTTTCACGTTCTTGAAGGTTCCTGGTGTCACAAAAAATCGATTCAAGAGCTTCAATGGAATAAGGATTCGGATGCGAAACTGATCGCCGTGGTTCGCAATGACGAACTACAGGCGAATCCCGCTCCCGATTTCCGGTTTGAGGAGGGTGATATCATCGTTATTTTTGGACGCCATGCCAATCTGGACTGGTCCCTGCATCGTTTACAGTCGGGAAAATAACATGATAAATTTTACAAAATGGCGGCATGGGGAATATTCCGTAGCGAGCGCATCATTTGGTAGGTGTTGTTGATAAGAATTCAATTTTGGGGGCGCCATGAAAGTTAAAGAATTGATGACCAAAAAGGTTTTGACCGTTTCGCCATTGGATAAAATTGACCGGGTTTTTGTGCTGATTCATTTTGAAAACATCCGCCATGTTCCTGTTCTGGATAAGGGAAAACTTGTGGGCATGATATCGGACAGAGATTTAAAAAAGGTATTGGGCCCTACCAAAAAGATTATAGAAAAATCGGATGGGACCACGGTGACGATTGTTTCCCGGCAGGTGAGAACCCTCATGAACCGGAAACTCTTCACTATCGAACCTGAGCAAAGGGCCGCTGATGCCGCGGCCATCATGGCGAATAAAAAAATTGGCTGCTTACCGGTGGTTCATAAGAATAAACTGGTTGGCATCATCACAGCGACAGATATCCTGAAAGCTTACGTCAAACTTTGCAACCTGATCGAACCTTTCGGAAAAATAAAAAAATAAAGGCTCCAGTTTCCTGCTGTTTGATTTTTCTGTGGAGATATCAGCATTCGCTGTTGGTCGGTAGGGCGAAAGGTGCCATCGGATATCCCAGGCAGTCTTGATGAACGATACGCTCATTCATTCCAGAAGAAACCAATCGGAAGTTTTGAAGACGATTTTAGTTCTGCTGTAACGGGTAATCAACAGCAGGGTCAATAACAAACTGGTGATGCGGTTAACTTATTGATAAGGCAGGGAAAAGAGTAGCCCGGATGAAAAAAAGTTCACCAAATTAAGTCGAAATTAACCTGACGGGTATGTTGAGCTGAGAAATATCCATGTGCCCAATATTACATTTGAATGCTTGAGAGTGGAACAAAATTCCCGGAAACATCCGGCAATTAATAAAATCTCTTGTTTCCGGAATCACCTTAAAAAGGCCTCGCCATGCTCCGTCAAATCATTAACGTTTTTAAAGCATTAAACTCAAACGCTAAACCCTGGCAACTCAGCCTGGGCGTATCCTTTGGAGCTATCATAGGGCTCACGCCCACAGCAAGCCTTCATAACCTCGCCCTGCTGTTTTTAGCGTTTATCATCAACATGAACATCGGAATCATGATTTTGAGTTTTGTCCTGTTCTCTGGCATTGCTTATATTCTGGATCCGGTTTTTCATGACATCGGCTATACGATTTTAAAATCGGATTCCCTTGTGGGTATTTGGGAAAATGTTTTCAGCTGTCCGATTGCGTTGATGGCAAATCTAAACAATTCCATTGTCATGGGAAGCCTTGTTGTTTCGGTCGCGTTGGCGGTCCCATTGTTTTTTATGTTTAACAAGTTCATAGAAAAATACCGGGAGAAACTGCAAATCTATATGGAAAAATTCCCCATTTTCAGGTCGTTGAAGATATTACGAGTTTATCAAACAATTACTGGAGGGCGAGGATGAAAATTTTTCGCTGGCAGGGATTGGTTGTTTTTGCGGTTCTTTTTCTCCTCATATGGGGGTTCTTGTCGTTTTATCTGGATGGGCTGATCAAAAAGGGTTTAGAAGAGGAGGGATCGAAAATTCTACAAACCCAAATTGAAGTGGAATCAGTCGGGACATCTCTTCTAACGCAATCCGCTGGATTCAAAAAATTGTCTGTTGCCAATGCGGATAATCTTATGGAGAACATGGTTGAAATCGATTCCGTTTCCTTCAGCGTTGACGTGGCCAAAGCGGTTCAAAAAAAATTAGTGATCAATGAGATGTCGGTGGAAGGCATCCGCTTGAACCAAAAAAGAAAGTCTCCCGCCAAAGCTTATCGGCCTCCGGGGACGAGTGAAGATGGAGATGCTCCCGGTGAAGCAAAGGAGGGAGATGGCAAGGGTCCGTTTTCTTTTGGAAAAATTCTGAATCCGAAATCGCCTGAAGAAATTTTGAAATCTGAAAACCTGGAAACCTTGCAAGCCGCGGAAAAGGCAAAACAGGAGATCGAAACGTTAAAGAACAAGTGGGAGAAAAAGCTGGAAACCGAGCTCAGCACGCAAGCTCTGGAAGACGTGAAGAAAAAAATTGAGGCTCTCCAGAGCAAAACAAAAGGTTCTCTCGGCATTGCAGGGATCGCCACCGCCGTTCAGGATTTAAAGGCCATTCAAGAGACCATTCAAGGGAATCTGGATAAGGTTAAAAATCTGAAAGAGGAGATGAAGGCGGACACTCAACGGGTCAAACAATTGATCGCTGAATTGAAGGAATTGCCGCAAAAGGATTTTGAACGGCTAAAGAAAAAGTATTCCCTGGATCTAAAAGGAGGCTCCAATATCCTGGCGTCTTTACTGGGCCCGGAAATCAAGGAAAAGATCGATTTGTTCTGGAAATACTATGAAATGGTCAGCCCATATTTGAATAAAGAGTCCGGCGAAAAATCCCAGGAAGAAGAACAGGAATATGTAAGAGGTAAAGGCGTGTTCGTTAAGTTCAGGGAGCAAAATCCTTTTCCGGATTTTTTAATCCGGCACGCCAAACTTTCATTGGATCTTTTTGATACAAAAATTGCGGGAGAGTTGAAAGATTTTTCGGACAACCAGAGAGTGTATGGAAAACCGGCGGTGCTGAATTTCAGTTCGGACCAGGATGAAAAGTTCGAAAGCTTTAAGTTAACCGCCAAATTGGATCGAACACAATCTACTTCCAATGATTCCATTGATTTGAATGTGAAATCCCTGAAACTTGATAACCTGGAAGCAGGAGAGGGAGCAAGGATCGAAAAAGGTTTTGCCAATATTCAAAGCGCTTTCAAAATCGAGAACCAGAAAAATATGTCCGGCTTTATTCAGGCGGACCTGGTCGGGTTGGTTTTAAAACTTCCCGAGCAACAGGAAAATGAAATTTTCCAAATCGTCGCAGATATCCTGGCATCGACGGATAAATTTTATATAAAAATCACCATTGATGGATCGCGGGAAAATTATGATGTGAACATAGACTCTGATTTGGATCAGATCATTTCAAAAGCCATAAAGGGCGTTGTGACCGGAAAGGTAAAAGAATTTGAACAATCTTTGAAAAGCTCAATTTTTTCCGCGACCGGCAGTCCCCTTGCCGGGCTGAACGATTCATTGGGCGGATTGCTGAAATTCGACGGCCTTCTCGGAGACAAGTCTTCTGCCTGGACAGGATTGTTAGATAAGGCCGGTGTCGCTCCGGCAGGAATACAGGATAAACTTCCGTTAAAAAATAAATTGCCAAATGTATTGAAAGACCTGGGGCTTCCATTTTAGTGAACCTTTTGTTTGCAATGGGACAGGGTTTGCGAATGTCTTATAAAGATTTCCTGTTAAACAATTTTACTGAGTGAG
>JADFGI010000112.1 GCA_022567815.1 Nitrospinota bacterium | reverse complement strand
TCCAGAATCATTATCGTGCTTTCCTTTTTGCGTCAGGCGATGGGAACCCAGCAAACGCCGCCCACTCAGGTGTTGGTGGGACTCGGACTGTTTTTGACCTTTTTCGTGATGAGTCCCGTTTGGTCGGAGATCAATGAACGGGCGTTGCAACCTTACCTGGCGGAGGAAATATCCCAGATGGATGCACTGAAACAGGCGGAAATCCCTCTGAAAAGATTCATGGTCAAACAAACGCGTGAAAAAGATTTATCCCTTTTCGTTAATCTCGCCGATGGAGTCAGGCCGGAAACACCGGAGGCGGTTTCCATGCGGACCCTGATTCCCGCGTTTATCATCAGCGAATTGAAAACCGCTTTTCAGATAGGATTTATGATCTACATTCCGTTTCTTATTCTGGATATGGTGGTCGCCAGTATTTTGTTGTCGATGGGCATGATGATGCTCCCGCCCGTGCTGATATCCCTGCCGTTTAAACTCATGCTGTTCGTCATGGTGGACGGATGGTACTTGACGGTAGGGTCCCTGATGAAAAGTTTCAATTAGAAAGGAAACCATGACCCAGTCCTTTATCATCGATTTCGCTATGGAGAGCATGAAGATCACCTTGATGTTGTCGGCTCCCATGCTGGGGTTTGGTCTGGTGACCGGCCTTATTGTTTCCATATTTCAGGCGGTCACTTCGATACAGGAATTGACCTTGACTTTTATCCCCAAGATTCTGGCGGTTTTCCTGGCGATGATCATTTTTTTCCCCTGGTTGTTGCAGACCATGATGAGTTTTACCTCAAAAATTTTGATCAATTTTCCTGAATACATCCAGTAATGGATATCCTGAATTTCAATTATTCCCAGTTTGAATCCTTGCTGTTTATATTTTCAAGGGTGGCGGCGATCATTCTGTTTGCGCCAATTTTGGGAAGCGCTCAGGTTCCAGCCAAATTGAAAGTAGGATTGGCCCTCGTTTTCAGCGTTATGATTTTTCCGATGATACCGATTGAATCCCTGCCCGAGCCCAGAGGATTATTCGACCTGGCGGTACATATCGCCACCGATGTGGCCATTGGTCTGGCGATTGCTTTTGCGGTTCGTCTCATTTTCACTGCTGTGCAGCTTGCAGGGACTATAGTGGATTTTCAAATGGGATTTGGGATGGTCAACGTGATCGATCCCCAGACCCAGACCCAGGTATCCATCACTGCCCAATTTCAGAATATTATTGCGGTGCTGATTTTTTTATCCTCCGACGCTCATCATTTTATTATTGGCGCCATTGTGCAAAGCTTTGATTTGATCAATCCGGCGCAAGTTGATTTTTCCAATGTGACTCCGGGAATTATTCTGCGGTATTTTTCTTCGATGTTTGTCATTGCGATCAAAATCGCCGCTCCCATCATGGCTATTTTATTTTTCCTGAGCGTGGGGCTGGGTCTGGTGGCCCGGACCGTTCCACAGATGAACGTCTTTATCGTGGGGTTTCCCCTCCAAATAGGCGTGGGATTAATGATGGTCGCCTTGGCCATGCCGTTCTTCAGTCTTGTTTTGCAGAATCAGATTGCAGAAATACCTGCCAGGCTGGCTGTCCTGATGCGGTCTTTTTAACGTCCTTCTTATTTAAACAGAAAAATGGCAGAAGAAAATAAAGACCAAAAAACTGAAGAGGCCTCGGCCAAACGGATCACCGACGCTGAAGAAAAAGGCAACTTTGCCCTCAGTAAGGAAATGACCTCGTCAGTCATTCTTTTGGCGGCCATCCTTTCTTTGTATCTTGTGGGGCAACAAGGGCCCCTGAAAATGATGGCCCTTTGGCGGGCCATTCTGTCTGAGGTTCACACCTTTAATTTGTCAAGCGAGGAACTTTTCAGGCTTTTGGTTCTGGTCATGAAAAACACGTTCCTTATTTTGAGTCCTATTCTTCTCTCGATCATGTTTGCGGGGGTCATCTCAAATCTCATTCAGACCCGGGGATTGAAAATTTCCACGCATCCTCTGATTCCCAAATTCAACAAACTGAGTCCGCTCAAGGGAATTAAGAGAATATTTTCTAAAAATACCCTTAATGAACTTTTCAAATCAATTTTCAAAATTATAATCGTTTCGGTTATTTCCTATCAGACCATCAAGGGCCGGTGGGATGAAATTCCCCCTTTAATGGGCTTCGATGTGGGGCAGATACTTGTGTTCATGGGGCAAGTTTCCCTGGAAATCATGTTCAAGGTGTTGGTGGTCATGATTTTTCTGGCCGCGATTGATTTTATGTTCCAAAAATACACTTATATGGAAAACCTCCGCATGACCAAGCAGGAGGTTAAAGAAGAACGTAAGGAAACCGACGGTAATCCCCAGATCAAACAAAGAATCCGCCAGGTCCAAATGGAAATGGCCCGCAGACGCATGATGACCGCTGTTCCCGATGCGGATGTCGTGGTGACCAACCCGACGCACCTTGCCGTTGCCATCAAGTACGATGTCGATAAATATTCGGCCCCCGTTATGGTGGCCAAAGGAGCCGGAGTCATCGCGGAAAAGATACGTTCCCTGGCGGAGGAATATGATATCCCCATTGTGGAAGACAAACCTTTGGCTAGCGTTCTTCACCAGACGGTGGAAGTGGGACAATTGATTCCCGCCAGTCTCTACAAGGCCGTGGCGGAAATTCTGGCTTATGTTTATCGCCTGAAAGGTAAAAGTCCGATCTAACCCCCGCTACGCGGGGAGGATAAATGCGGCAAACGTTCGCTTTACCCCTCCGGGGCATGAAGGCAAAGGTCGAATATCACACGCTCACGAACCGCTTTAGGCTGGTAATGGATTTTTGAGGAATTATTAATTTCACTTTAACCAAGAACCTTTTGCAGAAAAGAGTATTCAAGAAAATCCCCCTAACTCCCCTTTGAAAAGGGGGGATCGGGTGCTTCCCCTTCTGCAAAGGGGAGTTAGGGGGATTTGTACATCCCCGCGCCATCAGGAATGACCGCCTTTATACAAAGGTCTCCTTCGACAATGGCGACCACTTTAGGGCATAAAAGCACTTTTTCATTTTATAACAATAATTCCACCTTCTTGAAAACCTGATCATTTAAATTATGGCACAGACAAGTCTCTTTAAAGCTATTTTTGACAGACCGTCAGAACTGGTCGTCGCCATCGGGGTAATGATGGTCCTGGCAGTCATGGTCATGCCGATTCCTCCCTTTGTTCTGGACATTCTTCTTTCGTTCAGCCTTACTTTTTCCATCATTATTTTGCTGGTTTCTATATTCATGCTGGACCCGCTGGAGTTTTCCATTTTTCCTTCGCTCCTGCTGATCGTGACACTTTTACGTTTATCGCTCAACGTCGCCTCCACCCGTATCATTTTATTGCATGGCAACGAAGGTCCCGACGCGGCGGGACAAGTGATCCAGTCGTTTGGTTCTTTTGTGGTGGGTGGAAATTATGTTGTGGGAACGGTTATTTTTATCATTCTGGTGTTGATCAATTTCATCGTCATCACCAAGGGTACCGTGCGGACTTCGGAAGTTGCCGCCCGTTTTACCCTGGACGCGATTCCCGGCAAGCAGATGAGCATCGACGCCGATTTGAATGCCGGGATCATTACCGATCAGGATGCCCGCGCACGTCGGCAAAAATTGGAAAGGGAAGCGGATTTCTACGGGTCGATGGATGGAGCCATCCGGTTTGTGCGTGGGGACGCCATTGCCGGAATATTAATCACCCTCATCAATATCATCGGCGGATTCAGCATTGGCGTGTTCCAGCAGGGCATGGAAGTGTCTGAAGCGGCGCAGGTTTATACCCTGCTGACGATTGGCGATGGCCTGGTTTCTCAATTGCCCGCGTTGGTGATTTCCACCGCCGCCGGTCTTGTCGTGACGCGGGCGGCTTCCGATAAAAATATGCCGATGGAGCTGGTGAGCCAGCTTCTCAATCAACCCTACGCCTTTGTGATCGCCTCGGTCGCTCTGTTTTTCTTCGGAATGATTCCCGGTCTGCCGCATTTCCCGTTTCTTCTATTGAGCGTCCTCACCGGCGCCGTTGCTTATTACCGGCTCAGGGATATACAGACGGAGGAAGCGCAAAAGCTGAAAAAATTAGATGAAGAAGCGCGAGCCCCCGTGCCTGAACGGGTCGAGTCCATCCTTCCTCTGGATATCATGGAACTGGAAGTGGGGTATGAGCTGATTCCCCTGGTCGATGCCGATCGCGACGGAGAACTTCTGGAACGCATCAAATCCATCCGCAGGCAATTTGCTCTGGAGATGGGATTCATCGTTCCGCCGCTTCATATCCGCGACAACCTGCAATTAAAATCCAGCGACTACTCCATCGTGCTCAAAGGGGTGGAGGTAGCCCACGGAGCGGTGATAATGGGCCGCCTGCTGGCCATGAATCCCGGAGACTCAGAAAAGGAGATCGAAGGCATCAAGACGAAGGAACCCACCTTCGGCCTGCCTGCTGTCTGGGTTCCGGCAAGCGCCAAGCAGGAAGCGCAAATTGCCGGATACACCGTGGTCGATCCCGCAACGGTCATCACCACTCATATCAAGGAAACCATCAAGCGGCATGGCCATGAACTTTTGGGACGGCAGGAATCCCAGGCCTTGCTGGATAAATTCAAGGAATCCAATCCCAAGGTGGTTGAAGAACTCATCCCCAATCTTTTAACTTTGGGCAAGGTGCAACGCGTTTTGCAGAATCTGCTGAAAGAACAAATTTCCATTCGTGATCTTCGTACGATTCTGGAGCAGTTGGCTGATTTTGCGCCGACGACTCAGGATACCGACGTGTTGACTGAGTTTGTCCGCCAGGCCCTGTCGCGGCCCATTACCAAACAATATCAGGCCGCCGATGGAACGTTGTCTGTCATGACCCTGGATCGAGGAATTGAAGACATTATAGAAGGCTCCATACAAAAAACGGAAACGTCGTCATTCCTGGCGCTGGAGCCGGGTGTTGCGGAAAAATTACTGGCGCGGTTGAAAGCTTCGATGGAGTCCATAGCGCCCAAGCTGGAGACGTCGCCGGTTCTGCTGGCATCTCCAGCCATCCGGCTTCACCTGCGACGGTTCACCGAGAGGTTTCTTCCAGACCTGGTGATTTTGTCGCATAGCGAGGTGGTTCCCTCGGTTCAGATCAAGACCTTGGAAGTGGTGAATATCAATGCGAATTAAAAAGATTCTGGCAAAGAACTATACCGAGGCACTGACCAAGGTGAAAAATGAACTTGGAGAAGATGCCCTGATCATAAGCACTCGTTCCCTGAAATCCGATACTACATTGGGTGGAGCTGGAAATTCCGGGATGGTAGAAATTACTGCCGCCTTTGAACCTTCGGAGAAAAACCAAAATGCGGGATTGAATGGCATGACCAGGAATACGGAATCTTCTCCATTTAAGGAGGATGATCTTGACCTGAAAGCACTTATTTTTACCCTGTTGACCCGGACCGAACGTGCGCAATCCCTGGGATTAAAAAGTCATCAGTTTGAAACATATTCCAAATTGGTGGAAGGCGGTTTGAGTGAACGGCTTGCCTGCAAAATTATCGAGAAAGCCAGTGTTGGGAAACTTGCAGGAAATATCGGCCCTCAATCGGGGCTCCAGGGAATAAGAAATCTGATGAAACGGGTATTGCACTGTAAAGGGGAAATCGAACTTGACGGAAAAGGAACCAAAAAGGTTGTCTTCGTCGGACCCACCGGCGCTGGGAAAACAACCACCATTGCCAAGCTGGCCGCGGATTTTGCCTTGCGGCAAAACAAAAAAGTGGTCATGGCGACCCTGGACACTTATCGTATGGGGGCGGTCGATCAATTGCGGATTTATGGGGATATCATGCGTGTTCCGGTAGAAACCGCCGAGAACCGCAGTGAACTCAAGGCCATCGTACAAAAACATGCGGACAAGGATCTTCTTTTGATCGATACTGCGGGAAAGAGCCATAAGGAAAAAGCCTATTCAGGCCAGTTGAATGCAATGCTCAAAGACTTATCCAATGTGGAAACTCAATTGGTGCTCAGTGTCACCGCCCAGGAAAAAATATTTCAGGAATCGGTCAAACAATTTTCCCGGCTTGGCATTGACCGCGTTTTGTTCACCAAAATGGATGAAGGCATGAGTTTTGGTCCGTTGTTTAATTTTTCACTGCGGACACGGATTCCCTTTTCCTATTTTACGATGGGGCAAAGAGTTCCGCAGGACATTGAAGTTGCAAACAGGGATAAAGTAATTAAATTGATTTTTAATTAAATTCGAGCTAAATTGGGGGCGAAAAATTGGTTTTTGGAGATCAGGCATCCACATTAAAAAGAATTGCACACCATAAAATGAGAAATTCAGCGCTCCGGGTTCTGGCCGTGAGTAGCGGTAAAGGAGGGGTTGGGAAAACCAATATTGTCGCCAACCTGGCATACGCTCTTTCCAAAAGAGGCAAAAGGGTTTTGGTCATCGACGCCGACCTTGGGCTGAACAATATCGATATTCTTCTGGGCTTGACTCCAACACATCATATTGGCCATGTCTTGTCCGGCGAGAAATATGTTGAAGATATCCTCGTCAAAGGTCCTGCGGGGTTGACCGTTCTTCCCGCTGGAGATGGCCTGCAAGAGCTGACCCAGCTGGAAAGCGAAAAGAAAATGCTGCTCATGGAGGAGTTGGACAAGGTTAGTCAAGAGTACGACTTCCTTATTTTTGATACAGGCGCCGGAATTTCCTCCAATGTCACTTTTTTTTGTAGTGCCGCTCATGAAATTATTCTCATAGCCACCACAGAGCCCACCTCATTGACGGATGTGTATGCCTTGATAAAAATTTTGCACCAGAAACATGCGCAAAACCATTTCCGGCTTATTATTAACTCAGTGGATTCTGAAAGAGAAGCACAAGGAGTTTTTCGCAACCTGTCCGCGGTGACCGATAAATTTTTGCCAAGCATTTCTATTGAGTACCTGGGTTTTATTTTAACCGATCCCAATGTTCCCAAGGCCGTTCGCCAGCAAAAAGCGGTTATGGATTTATACCCCTATTCAAAATTCAGCCAATGCATCGAAACCTTGTCGGAAAAAATTCATTTTGAAAAAGGGCTGGAAACGGGGGAGGGCAACCATCCTTTCTTCTGGAAAAGCGCGTTCCTGATTCAATGACCAAGATCCAAATAAAAAAAATGGCTATGTCGTTCGCTATTTTGGCATTTGCCATCCTGGCGTTTGGGAGTGTTTTGACAGGATCCCGAATGACCACTGCGTTTATTCGGGGTATGGAGGCGGCCTTTGTTTTTGGAGCGCTGGCCTGGAGTATTGGGACCTTGATGATGGAAAAAGGAAAAGCGCCGGAAGAGGTGGAGGAAGAAGCGGAAGCGGAAGCGTCAAAAGGCGGTCAACTGGACGAAACGGTTTGATGAATTTAAAGAAAGAACCCCCGGATGGCGAATAAATCGCAGGTAATTTCCAAGTATCAGGGATCGGGCAAACCGAGGGTTTTGCAGGAGATCGAAATCTCCTCTGAAAACCGGGATGCGGTGATCCTGGAATATGGACCGATGGTCAAGTACGTCGCCAATCGTATCGCGATGCGCTTGCCTCCCCATATCGAAGTTGATGACTTGATAAGCGTGGGTGTTTTAGGTTTGATCGACGCGATCAAAAAATATGATCCCGGTCGCGGGGCCAAGTTTAAAACCTATGCTGAGTTTCGCGTGCGCGGGGCGATCCTTGATGAACTTCGCTCGATGGATTGGGTTCCCCGGTCGGTCCGGCAAAAAGCGTCTTCTTTGGATGCAGTCGTGCAAAAACTGCAAAGCCACCTGGGACGGCCTCCCGAGGATGACGAAATCGCCGAGGAAATGGGTTTGAACATGGATGACTATTTTGACATTCTGAATGAGACCCGGAGCATGCCCATATTGAGTCTGGAAGATTTGGGAATCGCCAAGGATACCGGGGAACAGCAGAGCCTGCTGGAATGCCTGGCTGGAAAAGGCGACGCCGACCCGCAAACGCAATACCGGCTCAATGAACTGAAAGAAATCATCGCCAAGGCCATTGATCAGCTTCCCGAAAAGGAAAAGTTGATGATCTCGCTGTATTATTATGAAGAACTGACCATGAGAGAAATTGGCGAGGTTCTGGGCATCACCGAATCCAGGGTTTCGCAGATACACTCCAAAGCGGTATTTCGTCTGCGCAGTAAACTCAAAGCCCTCATAGCCGAAGAAATTTAGCCCCGCCCCGCTACGCGGGGAGGAAAAGCCTGCTACGCAGGAGGGCTGACGTTCGCTACGCTCACGAGCCCTTAGAAGCCATAATCCATCGCACGTTAATACTGGGTCCAGCGTCACGCTGGCCCCGCTACGCGGGGAGGAAAAGCCTGCTACGCAGGAGGGCTGACGTTCGCTCCGCTCACGAGCCCTTAGAAGCCATAAATCCATCGCACGTTAATACTGGGTCCAGCGTCACGCTGGCCCCGCTACGCGGGGAGGAAAAGCCTGCTACGCAGGAGGGCTGACGTTCGCTACGCTCACGAGCCCTTAGAAGCCATAATCCATCGCACGTTAATACTGGGTCCAGCGTCACGCTGGCCCCTTACAGGGGAGG
>JADFGI010000111.1 GCA_022567815.1 Nitrospinota bacterium | reverse complement strand
ACTCCGGCAGGATTAGGTGGTTGAAAAAGTGGCGAGGCTCAGTCAAAGAATTTTAATTTTAACTTTTCCAGATGTTCTTCGGCTTTTTTCAAACGCAGCCACTGACCGATTTGCCCACCCAGGTTTGTCATGTCACGCTATAGATGCGAAAACATTTAAAACTTGATCACCTTTTTCTCTAACTCTAATTATGTCTATCTACGTGCGGAAATTTCTTCAATCGTGCCAATTGTCGTCTTGCCATAGTCGTCGTAGAAAAAACTGGCCTTAATTTGACACCTTACAACTTCTCCGTCAGGTCTTAGAATGCGGCAATCTAGTGAGAAGGTTTCTTTTCCTTTTTCGCATTTGGCCCAATATTCAAAAACAAGCTCCTTATCACCGGGATGGATTATCTCCCACCATTTGTGCCCCAAACTATCCTTCATGGTCCGCTTAGTGATCACTTGCCAGCGAGTATTAAAATAAATATAAAAGTCGTCACCGTCTATTTGAAAGATCCCAACGGGAGAGGATTCGCTGATTGCCCGGAACCTTTGCTCATTACTCCAGAGTTTCTTTTCTAAATTTTTGCGTTCCGTTATATCCGTGAAAGTGACCACCGCGCCAATAAGTTTTGCGTTTTCTATGATAGGCGTGCTGACATACTCGACGGGGAAACAGGTTCCATCTTTTCGCCAAAAGACCTCTTCAGATTCTCGATGCACCTTGCCATCCTTGAATGCGGCATAGATATGGCAATCCTCGCGTGGATAAGGTGATCCATCTGGTTTGGAATGATGGATAAGGGCATGTTGAGGTTTGCCAAGAAGTTCTTCTTCTGTGTATCCCAACATTTTTTCAGCGGCGGGATTGGTAAAAGTAGTGTTTCCTTCCAAATCCAGGCCATAAATTCCTTCTCCCGCTGAACTTAGGATCAGTTCGTTTTGACGATTGGCCCGTTTTAGTTGCTCTTCAGCCTGTTCTCTTTCCTGGGCCAACCGTTGATTTTCTTTAGCCAGATCGATGGCTTTCTGAAAAATATCGGTTTCTTGTTGAATCTCAGCTTCTTGCTTCATCTATTAACCGAAAAATAAGGTGGTGGATGGGCTATTTTATAAACTTTTCTATGGGGGTTTGGAATTTTAAAGCAATAATCCTGCCAAAATTGTCCTGAACATGTAATATGTGAAATTACAATGGATTTGTTTCTCAAGCTAGATTTGTTTCTCAGGAGGTTTATAGATTTACGCACACCTGAGAAAAAAACTGCGCATTTTTGTCATGAAGGCGGAAAACTCATGGCGCAAGGGGAGATAAAAGTGGGGCTGACGCTCGCTTCGCTCACGAGCCCTAGAGAAAATAACAGGATAAATTCAGCCCTATGCAGGATTTAGTCAGCCATAAACCCATCATACGTTAATATATGGCTCAGGGATCAAAAACCAAGAACCAATGCACGGCGTGAGCAAACTCGCCCTCTGCGGAAGAGCCAGCCTCTAGGCTGGTGGAGAAGAATGCAGGAAACCGAAGAAACACCCCAAATCATCATCGACCGCAGACCTCTGTGGATTGTCATAATCGATCGCATGCGCCGGCCTATTCTGCTCGCGGCGTTTTTCGGTGTTTTTCTAATCCTGCTGAATCAGGAGGGGCCTGCGGACCTTTCCCTCCAAGGGTATAAAGTCCTGTGCGTATTTTTTCTATGTGTCAGCCTTTGGGCAACCAACCTCATTCCGTTATCTATCACCAGCCTTCTGGTCCTCGCCCTGATCCCCTTGCTGGAGATCATGGACGCTTCCCGGGCCTATTCGTTTTTCGGAAACAAGGCAGTCTTTTTTATTTTGGGGATTTTTATTTTATCCGCCGCGATGATCGGTTCGGGCCTGAGCGGTCGGCTTTCCATGTGGGTGATGAAACATTTCGGCAAGTCGCCTAAAACCCTCATCTCGTCGATTTACTTTTTCGGGGCGATTCTTTCCAGTTTTATGTCGGAGCACGCGGTCGCGGCCATGATGTTCCCCATCCTGATCGAGATCGTCAACGCTTTGAAATTGAAAAAAGGGGAGTCGGTTTTCGCCAAGGCTCTGTTTTTTTCGATGGCCTGGGGATGCATCATCGGCGGGGCCATGACGGTTTTAGGAGGCGGGCGGGTTCCGCTGGCGGTGGAGATTCTTGAAAAAGTCACCCAGGGGGCGAGCTCGATCGGCATTCTGGAATATACCTTTTTCAGTTTTCCTCTGGTCCTGTTATTGCTGGGCGCGGGATGGCTGGTTCTGTTCTTCATGTTTCCATCGGACCTCAAGGATATTCAACCAGCTTACGATGCCATCCAGAAAAAATCCGAGGCATTGGGTGCGGTCACTTTCCAGGAGAAAGGGATTGCCCTGATAATGGCGCTCACAATTTTTACCTGGTTCGGTTATGGAGACACGCTGGGTATCGCCAACATTGCGATCATTTCCCTGGTCCTGCTATTTTCTTTAAATCTCATCAATTGGAAGTTGGTCGAACCGCATATCAACTGGGCCATCATATTGATGTATGGAGGGGCTATTTGTCTGGGCGAGGTGATGGCCACATCCGGAGCCGCGTTGTGGTTGTCGCAATCCATATTTTCAGGAACGGTGCAATCGCCAACTATGTTTTTGATTTCCATCGCCGTTCTTTCCGTGTTGTTCACAACTTTCATGAGCAACTCCGCCGTGATCGCTATCCTCCTGCCGCCTGCCATCAGCATGAGCGGGGCCTATGGAATCAGTCCCGCGCTGGCGACCTTGACGGTGGTATTGCCCAGCAATTTTGCGTTCATCCTCCCCATTGCCACGCCCGCCTCCGCCCTTGCCTATTCGGCGAGATACTTCAGCCTGGGAGAAATGGTTCGGGCCGGGAGCTTACTCAGTCTGCTGGGAATGGCCTGCTACCTTTTCTTGTTGTTTTTTTATTGGCCCATGATCGGGTTTAAATGAAAGAGAGGCAGGCTCAGGACGATCCGTGAGGGGACGCATCGTCCTGAGTGCGCAGAGGGGATGGGAAAAACTGTTTCAAATTTTTCCCATGCTACATGACATTTGGATACTTACTATTTGAGCAAGATCTGTGCCGACATGGGTTCTCTTTCCCTGCTCAAAAGTGGGGTGAATTCAAAGTCATCCCTCGGATAAAAAATTTTTAGTGGATCGCGGGTACTAAATATAGGGTACTAATGTTTAAAACACCTGTACGGTATTTTAAACACGCCGTTCACCTCAACGAATAAGAGGCCGTTTTTCGATGAACGACTCCGCCGCAAGCAGACGGGGTATCCGACAAGAATTATCATTTAAAAGCCGTGCAAGCTACGGGGTATAAAACCCACTGGTGGGAATCATGACGAAAGCAAAAGTTCTGCAAATTCAGCCTTTGGCGTTAAAGAAACAATTGGATGATGGGGAAGACATTTGTCTGGTGGATGTGCGGGAAGGCTGGGAGCATTCGCTGGCTTCCCTTCCGGGTTCTCTGCATATTCCTTTGGGAGAACTGGTGGACCGGGTGCAGGAACTTCTTTTCGAGGAAAATATCGTCGTGTACTGCCACGTAGGCGAGAGGTCTTACCGGGGAGCGATCATTTTAATGGAGTCGGGATTCAAAAATGTTCACAACCTGGTGGGCGGCATCGACGGCTGGTCGCAGGTGGTGGATGACTCGGTTCCGAGATATCGGGCTGGGGGATAAGTTTTTTTATTTTTCCTCAATCTTCTCCATCAACACGTCGCGCATGGCCTTGACGGGCGCTTTTTTCCCTGTCCACATTTCGAACTGGCCGACCGCCTGGTTGATAAACAATTCCACTCCGGAAATAACCGTGCAACCCGCGCTCCTGGCTTCCTTGAGGAGGCGTGTTTCCGGCGGATGGTATACGCAATCGCAAACCACCATCCCTGATTTTAAATTGCGTATTGGGAATGGTGTTGTATCGATGTGGGGGCTCATGCCCACGGGGGAACAGTTGATCAATACGTCAAAATCGTGATCGCCGATATCGCGGATGCTGGCAAGCCGGCAACCCAGTTCCTCTGCAAGCTTTTTGCTGCGTTCTTTATTTTTGTTGTAGGTGACGGTAAGACGCGCTCCCTTGGCGGTCACGCCATAGCCAATGGCTTTGGCGGTTCCTCCGGAACCGATGATCAAAACATTTTTGTCTGTTAAATCCACCTGCGCCTCCAATGCCTGGATGGCCCCGGTGCAATCGGTGTTGTAGCCTTTCCAGCCATTTTTTTCTTTGACCACCGTGTTCGCCGCGCCTATCTTTTGTGCGGTCGCATCGACCTCGTCCATCAGGGGAATGATATTTTCCTTGCAAGGCATGGTGACGCTGAGTCCGGAGAAAAACTCTTTGAACTCGTTAAAAAACTTTTCCACATTTTTAACCAGAAACGAAACATAAATGTCGGGCGACCCGATTTCCTGAAACGCGCGATTGTGAATCAGGTATCCCATGCTTTTGGAAACCGGGTTGCCAATGACCCCGTAAACTTTGAAATTTTTTCTTGGACGGTCTACGCGGTAAACGTTTTTCAGGGTGCTTGCCAGAATCTGCCCCGGCGCGCTTTCCTTGCCGGTCTCCAACGCGCCAAAGGTCAAAAATCCGCCCAAAAGAGGCGACAGAACGCGGCTGAGTTCCCCGTGTTCTCCCATGCAAAGGCCGATCAATTTCCGGCCTTCTTTTTGCGCCCGTTCGAGCAATTTGAACATTTTGAGATTGTCGCTGATATCCTGGGCGTAGGTGACGATCTTTAAAATATCTCCCGGCAGTTCGCACATGATTTCATACAGCGGCTCCAGATCTTCCATGGTGTTGGTGAAGTTGTGGAAGGAGAGGATGATCTTGGTCTTGCCTTTATTATCCAGAACGGATTTTAATAGTTCCCTGGGAGTGGACGTTTCGATGTCGACATAGTCCGCTCCGGCCTCTATCGCCTGACGCAGGATCTGGACTCTTTCTCCCTCCGTGCCCTTGAACTGACCGCCCTCCGTTTTTGTGCGATTGGTGATGATGCAGGGAAGAGCCGTTGCCTGCATGAGCGCGGGCAAATCGAAATTGGCTATCAGGTCGAGCCGGAGTTCAATGATATCGGCGATTTTTTCCGCTGAGGAAATGTCCTCCAGGGCCTTTTCCATGGATGAGCCCACAATGGGTATGCAAATCATTTTTTAAAGTTTTAATGGGTATCTCTAATAATTCGATATTTTTATGTCAGGCAACTCGCGGACCCTTATTTCATAAGGCCCGCTCATGGCCCGGAACCATTTTTAGAGATGCTCTAATGAGAGATGAATAAAAGTTAGAACCTTAGCGGTCCCGCGCCAGCGTGACGCTGGACCCAGTGTTGACGTGCAGTGGGTATATGGCCGACGAATTTTTACTTCGTGCAGAATATTTCATCCTGACATTTTTATCCAGAGGTTTTTCAAGGCTCGTGAGCGCAGAGTACTCCTCCTACCCTTCCGGGGCATGAAAGTTAATGAAGAGGATATAACAGGGGCATGAAAACAACGGTCGAATATCAATACCCCTTGTATATTTTCAGGGCCTCGCGTAGCGTCAGGCCCAAGCTTCCTCCCCGTGTAACGGGGCAGGCTCAAGCTTCCTCCCCGTGTAACGGGGCAGACTCAAGCTTCCTCCCCGTGTAACGGGGCAGGCTCAAGCTTCTTCCCACGTAGTGGGGCGCTGGACCCAATATTGACGGGCGATGGGTTTTTGAGAAACTAAAGGTTTCCCTTTTAATTTCTATCGTTCAGTTGGGTTTGTAGTCCACCAACGGGACCTGGGGCGGAAGGGTGTAGTCGCCCGGATAAAACGTTTTCATCAGGCCGGAAGGTTGGAAAGGCCAAGTGCCTTTGAATTTGTTTTCAGGTTCATTGCCTTTGAAAACCAGGACTCCGTATTTCCCGTAATGAGGCAATTTCCGGATCAACCCCGGGATACTTTCGCCTGAACTGGCGATCACCCATGTGACGGAGCCTTCCCGGTTTCCCGGTCTTCGCAGGGTAAACACGAAACTGTGATCTTTCCAGGCAAAGGATTTTCCTTCGATCACCACCTCGTCTTCATGAAGTTCCACGCCATAGTTTTCCAGTTGCGGTTTAAGATGCCTGGCGTATGCGTTGGTGCGGCCAAACACCCACAAACTGCCCTTGGGGACGGGGCTTGATTTCGCGTCGTCCAACAAAGGACCCGCCATTTTACTTTCTTCTACGAGCGATTGGGCGAACTGATGATAGCCCATAAGGACATCAGGGAAATCTTCCCGGTTCGGTAAAATCCTGGAGGCAAGGGGCGACCCGTATGTTTGCCCGATGGCGGGAGGAACCTCCCTGCGGTCGAGTATGCGGAAAATTTCCGTATAAGGGTCGATCAATACCCTGCCGGGTTCCCCGGACAATGAAAAGGAGGATGTGAGAGTTTTTTCGGTCATGTCCAGTATTTTTATTTGCGGAACCGCAGTCCCTTTGGTCCAGATGGCCACCGGCAGTTTGATCGGAAAAGCCGGACCAGACTGCGTTTGCTTCACTTCGATTTGCAATTGATGCACGCCGTCAGAGGTTGTTTGGGTTGCGGATGTCAACTCTATTTCCGGGCCTCCCTTGCGGTACGTCCAATGCGCGAAAAAATTGGATAGATCTTTTCCCGAAGCAGATTCAAACGATTTTCTCAAGTCGTCCAGCCCTGCAAACCGGAACTGGTGGTCGCGGTAGAATTCGCGCAAGGCCTGAAGAAAATTGTCATCGCCCACCTGCAATCTCAGCATATGCAACATCATGAGCATCTTTCCGTAGCCAATCGCCTGGGAGGCCATGCTGGTGCGCCATTTAAAATCAATCAAGGGAAAGTCATTGGACTTGTTGACATAATTCAAAAATTTTATCAATTGTTGCAAACGATACTGATGGCCCCTGCCTGCTAATTCCAGCAGGAGGTGATCGGAAAGGTAAGCCGTCAGCCCTTCCGCCCAGTTGCCGCTGTCAAGGTCGATATAAACGCTGTTGCCCCACCAGTTGTGCAAAATTTCGTGAGGGTAGGAAGTGTTCAGAATGAATGGAAAGCGGATGACCCGTGACCCCATGAATGTGAACGAAGCCATTCCGTAGCCGGTTTGCCGGGAATTTTCTATCAAGGCAAATTTGGGATAGGGGTAGGGGCCAATCAGTTTTTCATAGAAATCGAGATACTTTTTGGCCGCGATAAAATATTTATTAGCCAATTCGGGCTCTGACTTCAATAGGAAGGCGTAAAGCCGGATGTTCCCGTGAAGAGCCTGAAATTCCTCGAAGCGGTTAGCGATTAAAAAGATCTCTTCCATCGGGTGGGTGGTTTCCCAAACGACATGACTGCTATTTTTGGCATCCGCCATTTTTCGTCCCTGGCTCACCACTTTCCAATCGCCAGGATGGTTGACCGTGAGTTTGAAGGTCATGAGGTCCGGAGGACCGCTTTTGGCCAGAGTTTGCGGATAGAAATAGCTCGCTCCGGAGAGGAAGATCCCTTCATCAGAGGCAGTGGAGTTGTCCGGGTTTTGCGGATCGAAAACCTTGCCTCCATAATCGAATTCTATGGTTAAAAACTCCGGCCAGGGAAGATCGGTGATTTTGCGGATGGCGATTTGGGTAAGCGGGATATCTCCCTCGCTATTCAGGGCGCGGGTGGTTTCAATGATGAAATCCGCGTTATCGGGAATTTTGACATCGCCCAGCCAGAAATTGCCGTGCAAGTAAAGGTTAAGGACGAAATCATTTTCCTCATTCAAGTGGACGGTCAGGATGTCCCGGATTTGAGCCGATTTCCGGGCGGGGTCCAGATTCACGGTTATTTCGTGGTGATTAGGCCCCTCAAGGGCCAGGGAAATTCCGGGCCAAACAATTGCGGACCAAAGCGCCCAGAACGCCGTCCAAATGAACGACCCCGCCGCAAGCGGCCAGCGTAGCGCTGGACCAAATACTAACGGGGGAGTCAGCCCCAGCTTTTCCTCCCGCGTAGCGGGCGTGACGCTGGACCCGAATGGCAAATACTTTCTTTGGCAACCAAGGTTCTCCGGGGCCCGTGAGCGAAGCGAACGTCTGCCCCGCATTTCCTCCCCGCGTTGCGGGGCGGGGTATGAAACCCACTGGTGGGAATAAAACGTTGTTGAAAATTTTCTTTTATCCAACGATTGCGTCCACTCCCCGTTGTTTTTCACCGATCACCCGCACGACGATGCGGTTGGGAATGCAGGCGATCAAGCGGTCTGCGTATTGGATGTCGCCTGCTTTGATACATATTTTATTCCTGCAGGGAGAATGGCGAATGCGGGCCTTTCCATTTTTGATTTCCACTTGCGTGATTCCCAGTTTTCCTTTTACCGGGATCACACGGTTTTCAGATAGGCGGTGACGGGAAACCTCCTGCTGGTTCACCTCGATCACCACCCAATCCCCTGCCGTCCCGGTCCCCATTTTTGCGAACAGTAATGCATTGATGAGAACAATAAATACGATCAGAATTTTATCGCCCAGGGTGGTTCGCATTGCTCACTCCATCTCGCTCCCGCGAGAGCTTTGCATAAGTCGGGAATCTTCATGGAGTTTGCTCTGAGTCTACCCCATACGTC